>JBATYN010000197.1:0-13543 GCA_049674125.1 Pseudolabrys sp.
ATCATGGAGGCTTGCGCTGTGGCAGCGATGGTCCTGATGCGCGACAACACGTTGTTGTTTGTTCTGCTGTCAGGCGTGGTGTTCTTCGGCTGGGGCGAGATCTTCTCGCTGTTTCCTTCGACGCTGACCGACACCTTCGGCACCAAATCCGCCACCACCAATTACGGCTTTTTGTATATGGCGCAGGGTGTCGGATCGGTGTTAGGGGCGCCGGTGGCCGCGCTGATATACGCCAAGGCTGGCAGCTGGCTGCCGGTGTTCGCGATCATCATTGCGTTGGATGCGTTGACCGGTGTCCTCGCGCTGGTCGCGCTCAAACCAATACGGAAAAACTATCTGGCGGGGAAATAACGGCGTAGGTGCAGTACCGGGCGGCAATCAGCCCGCCCGGTACGCTCTTGCATCGTTTGCGCCGCGCAAATCGGCGAGCACGGTTTCGCCGGCAGTGGACGTCTGCCCGACGGCGACGAGTGGCAGTATGCCGTCCGGCAGATAGACATCCAGGCGCGAACCGAATCGGATCATGCCGAAGCGCTGACCGATGCCTATGGAATCGCCGTTGCGGACGAAGCAAACGATACGCCGGGCGATAAGGCCGGCAATCTGCACCACGGCGACGCGCGCGCCCGCGGTTGCAATCACCAGTGAATTACGCTCGTTATCGGCGCTCGCTTTGTCGAGGTCAGCGTTGAAGAACTTGCCCGGCTGATAAACGATTTTCTCGATTTTACCGGCAACCGGGCTGCGGTTCACGTGGCAATCAAAGACGCTCATGAAAATCGAGATGCGCGGTAACGGCTTGCTGCCGAGACCGAGCTCCTGTGGTGGCGCGGCGCTTGTGACCTGGCTTATCCGCCCATCCGCCGGTGCGACCACCAAACCATCACGTACCGGGGTGACACGCGGCGGATCGCGAAAGAAATATGCGCACCAGATCGTCGCAAGCGTACCGAGCCAGCCGAGCGGGCTCCAGAGCCAAAAGAGGACCAGGCTCGCGAACGCAAAGGCGCCAATGAAAGGATAGCCCTCGGGCGTAACCGGCACGATTTGGGCACGAATCGAATCGACGATCGACATGGATCTATCTTACTCCGCCGCGTCGGCCGGCGCTTCGAGCGGGGCCGCAGCGGCCTCACTGATGGCATCCTCGACAGGGGGCGGATTGCGGTTGGGCGCAGCTTCATTTTCGCCCGCGCGTGCAAGTTTTTCGCGCGCCTCTTCGGCCTCGCGCTGGCGATTCCACATGCTGGCATAAAGACCGTTCGCTGCAAGCAGCGCATAGTGCGTGCCGCGTTCAGCGATCTCGC
Source organism: Pseudolabrys sp. (assembly GCA_049674125.1). Classification (GTDB taxonomy): domain Bacteria; phylum Pseudomonadota; class Alphaproteobacteria; order Rhizobiales; family Xanthobacteraceae; genus Pseudolabrys. The sequence continues at coordinate 1,308 of JBATYN010000197.1, forward strand.
CCTGTTCCAGCACGATAATTTCGTCGGCCCCAACGATAGTGGAGAGCCGATGGGCGATCACCAAGGTCGTGCGATTGCGCGAAACACGTTCGAGCGCATCCTGAATTTCCTTTTCAGTATGGCTGTCGAGTGCGGACGTTGCTTCGTCGAGCACCAGAATGGGCGGACCCTTCAGAATGGTGCGTGCAATCGCCACCCTTTGCTTTTCCCCGCCGGACAGCTTCAGCCCTCGTTCGCCAACTTCCGTCTCATAGCCCTTTGGCGCGATCCGTATGAGAGGATCAATCTGCGCCAGCCGCGCCGCCTCTTCCACTTCCGCATCCGTGGCCTCCCAACGCCCGTAGCGGATGTTGTAGCGGATGGTGTCGTTAAACAGCACCGTGTCCTGGGGAACCATGCCGATCGCCTGGCGCAACGATTTTTGCGTGACCTTCGCGATGTCCTGTCCATCGATCAAAATGCGCCCACCGGACAGATCGTAAAAACGAAACAACAGCCGCGATATCGTCGACTTGCCGGCACCGGATGGGCCGACAACCGCGACGGTCTTGCCGGCGGGAACCTCGAAACTAATTCCCTTTAAAATGCGGCGTGTCGGCTCATAAGCGAAACTGACATTCTCAAAGCGGATGGTCGCCGTGCCCACTTTAAGTGGCGGTGCGTTTGCAACATCCTTGATTTCCGGCTCGCGCGACAAAATTGAAAACATGATCTCGATGTCCGTGATTGCCTGCTTGATCTCGCGATAGACCATGCCCATGAAATTGAGCGGTTGGTAAAGCTGGATCATCATTGCGTTGACCAGCACGAAATCGCCGACCGTCTTGCTACCGGCCTGGATTTCGAACGCGCACATCACCATCACAGCGGCAAGACCAAATGTGAAGATGACGGCTTGCCCCGCATTGAGTATGGCGAGCGATGTATAAGCCTGCACGCTTGCGTCTTCGTAACGCGCCATCGCGCGGTCGTAGCGCGATGCCTCGCGCTCTTCAGCAGAAAAATATTTCACCGTCTCGTAGTTGAGCAGCGAATCGATGGCCTTGATGTTGGCATCGGTATCGCTGTCGTTCATTTTGCGGCGGATGCCGATGCGCCATTCCGTGGCGTGATAGGTGTAGGTCATGTACACCGCAACCGTGACTGCAATAACCGCCACGTAACGCCAGTCAAATTGCCACATCAGCACCGCGACGATAAATGCGAGTTCGACGATCGTCGGTGACAATTGCAAAATCACCATCCGCACGATGGTCTCGATACCGTTACGGCCGCGCTCGAGTACGCGCGTCAGGCCACCGGTTTTTCGTTCAAGATGGAAGCGAAGCGAGAGCTCATGCATGTGCACAAAAGTGCGATAGGCAAGCCGGCGCACCGCATTCATCGCCACCTTGGCGAACAGACCGTCACGCAATTGGGTCAGCGCCGCCATCAGGATGCGCATGCCGCCATATGCGATCGTCATCGCGACCGGCGCTGCCATTGCCCAGAGCAGCCAATTCGAGGCCGCGACCGGTGCGGTGCCATGGCCGGCGAGGGCGTCGGTCGCCCATTTGTACGTGAACGGCACCGCGACGGTCGCGAGCTTGGCAGCCAGCAACAATACGAGGGAGCCGATCACACGGGTTTTCAGGTCGCGCCGATCCGAGGGCCAGATATAGGGCCAGAGATGGATGAGCGTCGTAAGCAACGCTCCGCGATCCGCGGAGACGGGAGATTCGCTACCGGATGTTCGATGATGGTGATGGTCGCTCATTCAGGATCTTCATATAGGGGGATTCTGGCCGTTAATCACCCTGTGCGCTGATTTTTGGAGGGCTCCGGCTGCCTTGACGATGCCGCAAGTGCAATGCACATGCATAGCCATGAACAGAAGCGAAAAAACCAACAAAATCCGAAAAATCTGCGTCTATTGTGGCTCGGGACCCGGCACGGATCCCGCTTTTGTCGAGAGCGCCCGTGCTTTTGGTGCAGTCCTTGCCGAAAACGGCATCGGCCTGGTTTTCGGCGGAGGGTCCGTCGGAATGATGGGCACGCTTGCCAAGTCAGTGCTCGATCATGGCGGCGAAGTGACCGGCATCATCCCCGAATTTTTAGTTGCGCGGGAACATGCAATGCGTGGCGCCGATAACCTGATCGTCACGCGCGACATGCACGAGCGCAAGCGCAAGATGTTCGAGATGGCGGACGCTTTCGTGGCCATGCCTGGCGGCATCGGCACCCTCGAAGAGGTTGTCGAACAGATGACTTGGGTTCAACTCGGCCGCCACCGCAAGCCGATCCTGCTTGCCAATATCAAAGGCTTTTGGGACCCGCTTTGCGCCCTTATCGAGCACATGAAGAACCTCGAATTTATCCGCGGCGATCTCAGCTTTGACCTGCATGTCGCCGACAGGGTCGCGGATATTCTTCCGATGCTGCAAAAAGCCGCGCAAGCGACGCCAGAAGAAGCAAAAAAGATGACCGCGGCCAGCGCCGACGAGATGTGAATGCGGGGGTCGCCCCCGCTCATTCCCGCGCAAGCGGGAATCCAGACCATACTATTAAAGAAGGCTGGGTCCCCGCTTACGCGGGGACGAACGGAGTTTATCGACTGACGATCAAACTACTTTCCGTCGGTGAATGTTACGGCTTCAATGCGGTTGCCCTCGGCATCGCTGACAAATGCGGCATAGTAGCGATCGTTATATTCTGGCCGCAGGCCCGGCGCGCCATCGGAAGCACCGCCATTCGCGATCGCTGCGGCATGAAAGGCATCGACAACCTTTGTCGACGTCGCACGCAGGCAAACATGCGCGCCGCTATCGTCACCCGCTGCTGCCTTGTTCGCGCGCAGATTGATCCAGAATTCCGGATATTTCTTGCCATAGCCGATCGCTGCATTCGGCCACTCACGCAATTTGCTCAGTCCGAGCGGCGCCAGAAGCGCCGTGTAGAAAGCCTCGGCAGCTTTGAGATCGCGAACGGCGATGGAAACGTGGTCAATCATATACCCCAATTTCCCCCTTCGTCATGGCCGGGCTCGTCGCGGCCATCCGCGTCTTTGCTCGTCGCGAATTCAAGACGTGGATGCCCAGCACAGGGCCGGGCATGGCAACTAAACGTCCCTCATCTTTATCACGCCGGCGCCCCGGACTTCACGAGCTTAAAGATGATCGAATCCATCAACGCCTGGAATGAAGCGTCGATGATATTGGGCGACACGCCGATGGTGGTCCAGCGTTCGCCGGCCTCATCCTCGCTCTCGATCAGGACGCGCGTCACCGCCTCGGTGCCGGCATTGAGGATGCGCACGCGGTAGTCGATCAGCTTCAGCCCGGCGATGTATTTCTGATATTTGCCGAGGTCCTTGCGCAGCGCGAGGTCGAGCGCGTTGACCGGACCATTGCCTTCGGCGGCCGAAATCATGTTGTCGTCGCCGACTTTTACTTTCACCACCGCCATTGTGACGGTCACGCGCTCGCCCTTGGCATTGTTGCGCTGTTCGACATTGACGTCGAACTGGGTGACATCGAAATAATTCGGCACCTTGCCGAGCGTGCGGCGCGCGAGAAGCTCGAAAGAGGCATCGGCAGCCTCATAGGCGTAACCGATCGTCTCACGTTCTTTTACAATTTCCAGGAGTCGCCCGACGCGCGGATCATCTTTGGCGGCCTTGATGCCGACGCGTTCCAGTTCTGCGAGCACGTTGGATTTTCCGGCCTGCTCCGACACCAGCACCTTGCGGCGATTGCCGATGGTTTCGGGCGCGACATGCTCGTAGGTCGCCGGATCCTTCATGATCGCAGAGGCGTGAATGCCGGCTTTGGTCGCAAAGGCGCTTTCGCCGACGTAAGGCGCGTGCCGGTTGGACGCACGATTGAGCCGCTCATCGAGCGCATGCGAAACGTGTGCGAGTTTCTTGAGCGCAGCGTCGCTGACGCCGATCTCGAATTGCTTGGCGACTTCCGCCTTGAGCTTGAGCGTCGGGATGATGGACACGAGATTGGCGTTGCCGCAGCGCTCGCCGAGGCCATTGAGTGTACCCTGAATCTGGCGCGCACCGGCGCGTACGGCCGCGAGCGAATTGGCGACCGCCTGGTCGGTATCGTTGTGGGCATGGATGCCGACATGATCGCCGGGGATCGCCTTCACCACCTCACCGACGATCTTTTCGACTTCATCGGGCAGCGTGCCGCCATTGGTGTCGCAGAGCACGACCCAGCGGGCGCCTTCGTCATACGCGGCCTTCGCGCAGGCGAGCGCGAATTTCGGATTGGCCTTGTAGCCGTCGAAGAAATGCTCGCAATCGAGCAGTACTTCCCTGCCCTTCACCTTGGCGGCTTTCACGCTGTCGCGGATCGAGGCGATGTTTTCCTCGTTTGTGGTCTCCAGCGCGACCTTGACGTGATAATCCCACGCCTTGGCGACAAAACAGATCGCGTCGGCCTTGGCGTCAAGCAGCGCGGCGAGGCCCGGATCGTTGGATGCAGAACGGCCCGGCCGCCGCGTCATGCCGAACGCTGTGAAGGTCGCATCAAGCTTGCGGTCCGTGCCGAACAATTCGGTGTCGGTCGGATTGGCGCCGGGATAGCCACCCTCGACATAGTCGATGCCAAGCTCGTCGAGCATGCCGGCAATCGCCAGCTTGTCGGTGAGCGTGAAATCAACGCCGTTCGTCTGCGCGCCGTCGCGCAACGTGGTGTCGAAAAGATAGAGGCGCTCCTTCGGCATAATTTCTCACCAAAGGTAATAGTTCGAGAGCAATGCAATTGCGATCACAATTGCGATGGCGCCCATGATGACATGATGGCGTTTCATCTGTGTCCTTACGTGAGCCGGTAGACGACATAAAGCGCGATCAAGACAGCGGCGGCAAGCACGCCGTATTTGAGCACGATGTAATAAAGCCAGTGGCGCGGGAACGGCGTGTCGGGCTTGGTCATGAGGCCTCCCGTTTGGTCGCAGCAAGTTGTTTATGGAGCGTGGTATTGGCAAGCCACTCGTCGCCAACCGAAACGGTGTTGCGTTGCTGCGCGACGTAGCCGCGTTTCTCGAAGAAGCCGCGCGCGCTATCGCTCGCGTCGACAATGAGTTTGACCGTTCCGCGCCCGCCAGCAAGCTTTTCCAAAGCATCGATCAGCATGGCAGCCACGCCCTGCCCGGCCGCGGCGGGATGCACGTAAAGCATGTCGATCTTGTCCTTGCCTTCGAGCGAGGCGAACCCGACCGGCGAGCCTTCCAGGGTCGCGACCAGGGCCAGCTGGCCGGATAGTTTCTTACCGAAATCACCGAGATCGTCGGCGGCCGAGGCCCATGCGTCCTGCTGCGCCGGGGTGTAGTCCTCGGCGGTTAATTCCTCGATGCTGTCGCGGAAGATTTCACGCAACAGCGCCGCATCGTCCGGCAGAAACGGCCGCAACGCGAGTTTGGGGTGTGCCATGGCCATCATTGCTCGCCCGACTGCGCGGCATAACGGCGGAGAGTCATCGCGCGATCTCCCACGTGGTGCCGTCCTTGGAATCCTTGAGCACGACGCCCATAGCGGCGAGCTCATCGCGGATGCGGTCTGATTCCTTGAAATTCTTTGCCTTACGTGCGGCATTTCGCGCACCGATCAGGCTGACAACTTTACTTTCGTCGACGGCAACGGCGGATTCTGGATGGAACGAAGCCCAAGTGGCCGCGGGCATCCGCAACAGGCCGATTAATTGGGCGCTTGCCTTCAGGCATGCCGCGGCAGGCTTGGCGCCCTTGACCGCCTCGGCGCGCAATTCATGCAAGGATGCAAATGCCTTTGGCGTGTTGAGATCATCCGCAAGGGCGTCCAGCGTATCAGCACACATCAGACCCGGCGCAACGTCAGCCGTCAGCTCATACCAGTGATCAAGAACCTTTTGCGCTTCACGCAATCCGGTCATCGTCCAGTTGATTGGCTGGCGATATTGCGTTTGCAACATCGTCAAACGCACCACCTCCCCCGGCCAGTCTTTCAGCAGCTCATGAATCGTCACAAAATTTCCGGCCGATTTGGCCATCTTCTCGCCTTCGACCTGCAAGAAGCCGTTGTGCATCCAGTAATTTGCCATCACCGGCGTATAGAACGCACAGCGCGATTGCGCGATTTCGTTCTCGTGGTGCGGAAAGACCAGGTCGATGCCGCCGCCGTGGATATCGAAGGTCTCGCCGAGGTGCTTCCAGGCCATCGCCGAACATTCGATGTGCCAACCCGGCCGTCCGGGCGTCTTGATGCCCGCCGGCGAGGGCCACCCTGGCTCACCCGCTTTCGATGGCTTCCACAAGATGAAATCCTGTGGGTCTTTCTTGTAGGGCGCGACTTCGACGCGCGCACCGGCGATCATTTCATCCAGCGGGCGATTGGAGAGCTTGCCGTAGTCTTTCATCGACGGCACGTGGAACAGCACGTTGTCTTCCGCCACATAAGCGTGGCCGGATTTCACAAGCCGCTCGATCAGCTGCTTCATCTGATCGATATGCTCGGTTGCGCGTGGCTCGACGGTCGGCGGCAGACAGCCGAGCGCCGCCACATCCTCTTTGAAATTTTTATAGGTCTCTTCGGTCAGATCACGGATGGAAATGCCGCGCTCGGCCGCACGCGCGTTGATCTTGTCGTCTACGTCCGTGACGTTGCGCACATAGGTGACGTGCCTTTCGCCATAGAGGTGCCGCAGCAGCCGGAACAGCACATCAAATACGATGACCGGGCGCGCATTTCCGATATGGGCGAGGTCATAGACCGTCGGCCCGCACACATACATACGCACGCGCGCCGGGTCGATCGGAGCAAAAATCCGCTTCTCCCGCGTCAGCGTATCGTAGAGCTTGAGTTCCATAGCAAATGACACCCGTCGGCCCCGCTGGCCGGCGTCTTGCTATCTCAACCTTGAGAAAAGACGGCCGCAGCCAGCGTTGTGCGCTAGCGAATAATCTCGCGGCAAATGCCGCAGATATGGTTAAGGCCGTTCATGGCGGCACAATGATTTGTCGCGTCCGCGCCGTCAAGGTCCGGCCGCAAACCATGCAAAACACGGGAAAAAAATGATGACTGAACGGGAGGCCCGAAGGTTAAGCAGCGTTTAACGATTTTTCTCACATTGTCCGGGTCGACGCCGGGGGCGGCGCCTTCAAAATTCACGAGTGCTCCGCAATGCGGACGGTTTTGGTCAGTCTTGTCGCGTTGCTCTGCCTCGGCCTTTCTGCCTCGGCGAATACCGAGCGGCGTATGTTCATCATTGCCAACGACGCCGACGGTTACGGTATCGACCGGTGTCTCGCGGCCGGAGAAAAGTGTGGCGCAGCGGCCGCCAACGCCTATTGCAAAACGCACGCTTTCGCGCAGGCAGCAACCTTCCACAGTGTCGAGCGCAACGATGTGACCGGGGCTATTCCCGCCGGCAACGCAGGCAGCTGCGAGGGCAATCGGTGCGACATGGTCGCGATTGTCTGCACGAAGTAGACGCTCCGGGAGCGGACCTTTCTACGTCCCCTGCAAGGCCGCCCACATTTCGCGGTCCCGTTCGGCGGTCCAGATCACAGGCCATTCGATTCCCCGTGCCTCGTCATAGGCCCGCGCCACATTGAACGGCAGAGAATGCTCGTAAATCGCGAAGCTCTTGAATTTCGGGTCCATTGTCAGGCGCACGAAATCGAAGGCGTCTTTCAGCGACCGGCCCTTCGCGACACTTTCCTGTACTGAACCGTAGAGCGTCGCGATGAAATCGCTGGTCGCTTCGATTCCTTCCTTGACCATTTCCGGCGTGGTGAGCGCTGCACCACGTCCTGGCACTAATGCGCTGGCCTGCATTTCGGCGAGATGGTCGAGTGTCGCCGGCCAATCCGTGAGATGCGCATCGCCGCAATAACAAGCCGATTTGTATTCGACGAGGTCGCCGGCAAACACGACACCAGCATCCGGAACAATCGCGATCACGTCGCCGGCGGTGTGCCCACGCCCAATATGTAAAATCCGCACTTCGCGCCGGCCGAGCCAGACTGAAATCTGGTCAGGAAACGTTATCGTTGGGCAGGTCAGGCCTGAAATGGTTTCGGCGGCGCGAAAAAGCCGCGGAAAGCGCGCGGTCTCGGATTCCATGTCCTGCTGTCCACGCTCTGTGATCAGCGCCCGCGTTGCATCCGATGCCAAAATCTCCGCGCCCTTGAACGCAGAGGCACCGAGCACCCGCACTGCGTGATAGTGAGTTAGCAAAACGTATTTAATTGGTTTGTCGGTGACTTTCGCAACACGCGCGATCACATCGCTGGCCAATGCCGGCGTTGCCTGTGCGTCGATCACCATCACGCTGTCATCGCCGACGATGATTCCGGAATTCGGATCGCCTTCGGCGGTGTAAGCGTAAAGCCCCGTTCCGACCTGGTCGAACGAGACCTTCCTTTCGTCAAGATCCTCGGTGGAGGCAAACGCGGTCACAACATCACACCTCGCGTCCGATCAGCGCGTCGACCGACCACCTTCCGCCGCCGTGGATGAGAAAGTGGAAAACCACGATTGCCCAGAACAGCGGATATTCGATGCCGCGGTTTTCCCACGCGAAGCCGAATTGCCAGTGGTACGTGACGATCGCGACGGCGAGGAACCCGATAATTGGCGCAGCGACCAGCCGTGTCAGAAAACCTAAGGCCAGGCAGACGCCACACACAAATTCAACGATGCCGACAACATACGTCCAGAAAAGCGCATTCTCAAAACCCACGCTTTCAAGGAACTTTGCGGCGGTCGCAATATCTCCGAACAAAATCGGGAACCCGTGCATGGCAAGCGAACAGCCCGCGACCACACGGATCAGCGGCTCGGTAATCGCTGCAAACGTGCTGTAAATGCCGCCGAATGCCGGGATAAGGAGACGGGTTTGCATCTGACCTCCCATAAGCCTGCCCTCCTACCGTAGCATGCCTTGCGCACAAGGACCGTTAGTTGCCTCTGTAACCAACGCAGACACCCTGCGGGAACAGCCGAGCCTCGACAATCGTTATTCGCACGCAGCCGTCATGGGGAGGTCGACGATAATACTCCTGATCTGCAAATTCGGAGGATCGCTCCTCATCCTCGCTTGCGCCGGCGCGGGCGATCCGGGACAGCTTTCCCGAAGGCTTGCAGCCCTGCGTTTTTGCCCAGCTCGCCGCGAATAGCTCACGAGGGGCCATGTGGGGCCATGAGGGGCGTTGCACCCAGACGCAAGTTCGGCCAAGATTCCCGTTATGCGCGCAGGCATATCAAACAGCACCGATACGCCGGGCGCGGGGGAACGCGGCGGCAATCCTATGACTGATGAGACTGCCCACGGAGCGCGCAGCGCGACGGTCGACAATATCGCGCTCAAGCTGGAAGAATTTCTCCCCTATCGTTTGAATGTCTGTGCCAGCCTTGTGTCGCAGGCGCTCTCGCGGATCTATACCGAGCGTTACAAAATTGGCGTGCCGGAATGGCGCGTGCTGGTGACCCTCGGACAATTCGGCACCATGACGGCGAAGGCCGTCGGCGCCCATAGTCACATGCACAAGACCAAAGTGTCGCGCGCGGTAGCCTTGCTGGAACGCCGCAAGCTGGTGACCCGGCGCGTAAACCGGGCCGATCTGCGCGAGGCGTTTCTTTCGCTCACTCCGAGCGGACGTGACGTTTATAGCGAGCTCGCGCCCATCGCGCTCGAATTTGCCCGGAAGCTGCTCGAAGCCGTTGACGCAGACGACCGCGCCGCGCTCGATCGGGCAATCAAGAAGCTTACCGAGCGATCCGCTCAACTCGCACCCCGTATCGCCAACGGCCACCGACCCGGCTAGATTGCGGCAGCCATATAAACCGGGGTCATTCCGTGAAACTTTATACGTATTTTCGCTCGTCCGCCGCCTATCGCGTCCGCATCGCGCTCAATCTCAAGCAACTTCCCTACGAGATGGCGGCGATTCACCTAACCAAAGATGGCGGACGCCAGCACACACCCGAATTTCGCGCCATCAACCCGCAGTCGCGCGTGCCGGCGCTGGAATTGTCGAGCGGTGAAGTCCTGACGCAATCGCTCGCGATCATCGAATATCTCGACGACATCCATCCCGAGCCGCCGCTGTTACCGGCTGACGCACTCGGACGCGCAAAATCACGCGCGATCGCTCAATTGATTGCGTGCGATATCCACCCGCTCAACAATCTCATCGCCCTGCAATACCTGCGGCGTCAGCTCAAGCACGAGCAGCCCGAGATTGATGCTTGGTATCATCACTGGATCATCGAAGGATTTACCGCGCTGGAAACGATGCTCGCGCCGGGGCCATATTCTTGCGGGTCTCACGTGACGCTGGCCGATATCTGCCTGGTGCCGCAAGTTGCGAATGCGCGGCGGCTCAAAGTCCCTCTCGAACAATTCCCGAAGATCGTTGCGGTCGATGCGGCCTGCCAGAAACTTCCAGCCTTCGATGACGCACGGCCCGAGAAGCAGCCCGATGCTGAGTGACGGCGCCGCAGTCACCTGCTAGACCTCCGATCCGCACAGCATCCTCTCTCCATCATCAGCGAACCGCACGTGGCCACCAGCAAACTCGCACGCGTCGTCCTCTGGATGGTCGGCGCATTGCTCTCGTTTTCGGTTATGGCCGTCTCGATTCGCGAGCTGTCGCGAGCCGGGTTGAGCATCTTCGAGATTCTTGCGATCCGAAGCGGTGTTGCCCTCGTGGTGCTTCTTGTACTGCTGGCGGCGCGCCCGAATCTGCGCGAGTACGCGCGGCCGCGGCGCATGGGCCTCAACTTGTTCCGCAATACCGTTCATTATGCGTCGCAATTCTCGTGGGCCCTCAGCCTCACCATGCTGCCGCTGGCAACGGTGTTTGCGCTCGAATTTACAATGCCGGCATGGACGGCATTGCTCGCCGTCTGGTTTCTGCACGAACGGATGACGCCGAGCCGCCTGGGAGTCGTGGTGCTCGGGCTGATTGGCGTGCTGGTGATCCTGCGGCCGGGAATTGCAGGATTTAACCCCGCGGCAATTCTGGTGCTGCTGGCGGCGTTTGGATACGCGATCACGATGATCACTACCAAACAACTGACAATGACCGAGACGACGTTTGGCATCGTATTCTGGATGGCCGTGATCCAGTTTCCCCTTTCGCTTATCGGCAGCGATATCGGTGTGTTCGTCCACTTCGAAACGCGCCACATTTTGCCCGCGCTCGGCGTGGGCACCGCGGGCCTGACATCGCATTATTGTTTGAGCAACGCATTTCGCTCCGGCGACGCCACTTTGGTCGTGCCGCTGGATTTCATGCGCATCCCGTTGATTGCCGTAGTCGGGTGGGCGTTTTACGGCGAGCGCCTCGATATCTTTGTCCTGCTTGGCGCGCTCATCATCGTTTCAGGCGTGCTCTGGAACCTGCGTTCAGAAGCCGCACGGGCGCACTGACAACAAAGCTCGCTCCCCCATGAATTTCAGACTAGAGTCAAACCGCATGGAAATATCATTCTATGGCCTTGCCGCCGCGGCTGTCGTCGTCTCAAGCGTCTCCGCGACACTGGCGCAATCGGCCAATCCCGCCTGCCAACGGCTCGAAGCGCAACTGGCGTCGATTGATCGCGGCAATGCCGATCCTGCACGTGCCGACCAGATTCGCCGAACGGAGGACATGGTCAATCGGCAACAGTTTGAAGTCGACCGGCTGGTCGCACAGTCGCGCCGCATCGGCTGTGAAAGCTCGAGTTTCTTCTCGATCTTCAGTAACCCGCCGGCCCAGTGCGGCGGACTCACCCGGCAGATCGACCAGCAACGCAATGCCCTCGAGCGCATGCGCAACGACCTGGAGCACCTCAATGGCGGCACCACCGAACGCGCCGCCCAGCGCCGGTCCTTACTGATTGCGCTCGGCGATAATGGGTGCGGCCCTCAATATCGGTCGGCTGCGCTTGCCGCTCAGCAAGGCGGCTTTTTCGATCGTCTCTTCGGTAACAGCAACGGCGGCTATTCGACGCCGTCAGGGCCGATGGGCGGGACCTTCCGCACTGTTTGCGTGAGGACCTGCGACGGATTCTATTTCCCGATTTCGTACTCGACGTCGTCCGACCGTTTTCACGACGACGAACAGACCTGCCAGCGCATGTGCCCTGCGGCGGAGGTCTCTCTGTACACCTACCACAACCCCGGCGAGGAAATGCAGCAGGCGGTATCGCTCAATGGCCGGCTTTACACCGAAATGCCGACGGCGTTCCAATATCGCAAGGCCATGAGCCCGGACTGCAG
>JBATYN010000198.1:0-5560 GCA_049674125.1 Pseudolabrys sp.
GGAATGAGAATTCCACCGAGCGCAGCCGCAACCAGGTTGCAGATCATGGCAAGCCCGATCACGAATCCGAGCCCGGGCACCCTAAACCAGGCATAAGCGGCTACGCCGGTTATGACCGCAAAGGCGATACCATTCAGCAGGCCGACCATGAGCTCGCGCATGATCACGCGCCATGCGTTGGCATCACTGAGTTCGCGCGTCGCTAACGCGCGCACCGCGACCGTCATAGTTTGAGTGGTGGCATTGCCGCCTTGGCTCGCCACGATCGGCGCCAATACCGCCAGCGCCACCATTTTCTCTAATTGGCCCTCAAAAAACCCCAAGACCGAAGACGCAAGGAACGCGGTCGCGAGATTGACCAGCAACCAATTGAAGCGGCCCCGTGCAATCGTCCATACCGAGTCGGACAATTCTTCGTCGCTGGTAATGCCGCCCAGGGCGTGGATATCTTCCTCCGCTTCTTCTTCGATCACGTCGGCGACATCGTCGAAGGTGATGACACCGACCAGGCGGTCGTTGGCATCGACGACGGATGCGGTCACCCAATTGTAGCGCTGAAATAGCCGCGCGACCTCTTCCTGATCCTGGACGGCGCTCACGCGCGGCCGATCATGCTCCATCAGGTCCGCAATTGGCACCGGCCGTTTACTGCGCAACAGGCGGTCCAACGGGACGGAGCCGAGGAAATGGCCATCTTCATTCGTCACATACAATTCGAAAAAGCGGTGCGGCAATTCGACGGTCTCTCGCATATAGTCGATCGCCTGGCCAACATTCCATGTCGGCGGCACAGCAATGAACTCGGTCTGCATGCGCCGGCCGGCCGAGTCCTCAGGATAGTCGAGGCTGCGTACCAATGCGGCGCGCTCAGGCTGAGGCAATTGATCAAGGATTTCCGTCTGCTCATCCTTTGGCAGATCCTCGAGGATCGCCACCGCATCATCGGATTCGAGTTCACTGACGCCCTTTGCCACGGTTTGGGCGGGCAACTCGTCGAGAATCTCCTCGCGAACTGTATCGTCCACTTCGGTGAGTGCAGTGAAGTCGAAGTCGATGCCGAGCAGTTCGACAAGTCGCGCGCGCTGCTCGGGGGGTAGCGCTTCGATGAGCGAGCCCATGTCGGATTCATGCAGGTCGCCGACTGCCGTCCGCAGACCGTTGGCATCCGCCGCTTCGATCCTGCGTGCGATACTCTTCACGAAGGTCTTGCGGATGGAGCCGTCCTTATTGCGCGGCAATTGCGCGGTCTCTGTGCCGTTTGCCTGTTCTTGATCGAGCATTACGATGACTGCCGGCAGTTTATGAAAGCGCGACGCTTGTACGCCCGATCACAACCTGCGGGCAACGACTAATGGATAAATGCGTTCTTCACGGTGAGCTTGCCGGTCGGTGGTCCTTCCGGCATTGAATACACAACCATGATGCGCGCATTCCTTTTTGCACTTACACTGGCCTTTGCTCCTGCGTTGGCCTTGGGTGCCTCCTGCCCCGACAATCCCGCCGCGCTTGGGACTGAGCGGGTGCTTGAGGTCGATGCGCAGACCACGCCAAGGGTGGGCCGTAAGCAATTCCCTGCAACGCTGCCCTTGCAGCCCAAGGAACTGGTGTTGACTTTTGACGATGGCCCATGGCCCGGCACGACACCAAAGATTCTGGACGCCCTCAAGCAGGAATGCGTACATGCAATCTTCTTCCTCTTGGGGCGCAATGTTGTTGCACATCCGGAAATCGCACGCCGGGCTCTAGCCGATGGCCACACCATCGGCCACCACAGCTATTCGCATCCCCTCCTCGACCGCATGCCGATCGCGAGGGCGGAAGCTGAGATCGATCGAGGTATTGCGGCGGACGAGCTCGCGCTTTATGGCGTGCAACGCACAAAGCCAACAACCCCATTCTTTCGTTTCCCAGGTTTCGGCTCAACCCGGACCCTTCTCGACCGCTTGAATGAGCGCGGACTAGTGGTGTTCGGGGCGGACGTGTGGGCGAGTGATTGGGTGTCCATGACGCCGGAGCAGGAACTACGCCTGATCCTTTCGCGTATCGACCAGATTGGGCGCGGTATCGTGCTATTTCACGACACCAAGGCTCAGACGGCCCGAATGCTGCCGGCCTTCCTGCGTGAGCTGAAGCATCGTGGCTATCGTATCGTCCAGGTCATTCCGGCCGGAGGCCGTGGTGCACACTAGATGAGTCGCTTTTTTGCCGCAGTCAGCGAGAAATCGTTGGAAAACAACATGGTCCGCGTTCCCAAGGCGTAATCATCCATTAATGTCGCGCCCCATATTGTCGGGAGCCTCCAGTTGGAGGTGGACGGCGCGGGCGGTCCGGGGGGCCTGATGCGCGGTGTGATGTTTGTTGTTCTTTGGCTGGCCGGCGTCATCGCTGCGGCTGCTGGCGAGCCGTGCCCGGGCAACCCCGACGCGCTTGGCACGAGCCGCATGCTCGAGATCAGCCCGAGCGAATTCAGCCGGATCGGCAGCATGCAATACACGCAGACGCTGCCGCTTGCCGATCATGAAGTGGTGATCACATTCGACGACGGACCTATACCGCCCTACTCCAATGCCATCCTCGATACGCTTGCCTCGCAATGCGTGAAGGCCACTTATTTCCTCGTCGGCGAGATGGCGCAGGCATATCCGTCCATTGTTCGACGTATCTATAGTGCTGGGCACACAATCGGCACACACAGCCAGAACCACCCATACGCATTTCAGCGCCTAACAATGCAAGGCGTCGAACGGCAAGTCGATGGAGGCATCGCTTCTGTCGACTCCGCGCTGGGTGATCAAAAAGCGCTTTCGCCATTCTTCCGAATTCCGGGCCTGGGCAGAAACAGCGCGATCGAAGACTACTTAGCTTCTAAGTCACTGGTGACCTGGAGCGCTGACGTCGTTGCGGACGATTGGAAGCACATCAGCGCCCGTGAGATCGTACGTCGCGCGATGCGGCGGCTGGAAGAAAGAGGCCGCGGCATACTGCTGCTCCACGACATCCATCCAGCAACTGCGCTCGCATTGCCGACCTTGCTCAAGGAACTAAAGGACCACGGCTACCATGTGGTTCAGGTTGTGGCGGCTGGCGAGCGCCCGGAGTCATTGCCGGAGCCTTCCGCCTCACCCGACGCAAGCAAGGGCAATTGGCCGCGCGTGATCTCGACCAGCGCCACCCAAGATGCCGGGGGCAAGACCGCAATACAACATCGGGCGAAGAAAACTATTACGGGAAAGCACCGTCGACCCGCGGTTGCGAGCCTGCATGACGACAGTTCCAGCGCCGTTACCAAGGACTGGCGCCAAAGCCAGTTCTAGCTTTCGTGTAGCCGCGGACATTCCAGTTTAAGCCCAAAGCACCTTTGAAAACGGACACCGCACGGATGTGTCGCCATGTCCGCTCATAACCCAAAAAGGGACATCGCGGGCGTCACACGCGCCCCTTCAAGTGGGTACCTCAAGCCGGTACGATGCCCTGCTGCTTGGAGACGGCTATGAGGCGGCGGGAATTTATCGGACTTCTTGGGAGTGCCGTGGCGGCATTGCCGACGGCCGTGCGTGCACAGCAGGGCGGAGACGTGCGCAGGATCGGCGTGCTGATGGCGCGGAAGGCCGATGATGCCGAAGGACAAAAGCAAATCGCCGCATTACGGCAGGGACTTGCAGAACTCGGCTGGTCTGAGGGGAAGACGCTTCATTTCGAAACGCGCTGGACGGTGGCCAATGCCGCAGAGGCGCTGAATTTCGCTCAAGAACTGGTCGGATCGAAGCCAGACGTGCTCGTTGCCAATAGCACCCCCTCGCTTATTGCAATTCGGCAACTGACATCGACCATTCCCGTTGTTTTTGTCTCGGTTGCTGATCCGGTCGGCCAAGGCTTCGTGCCGAGCCTGTCGCGACCCGGCGGAAATATTACCGGCTTTAGCGCCGAAGAAGCCAGCATGGGGGGCAAATGGCTTGAGCTTCTCAAGGAATTGGCGCCCCGCATCACGCGAATTGCTGTCGTTTACAATCCCGAGACGGCGCCTTACGGGCCGATGTTTTTTCCTGCCATGCAGGCTGCCGCCCCAAGGATGGCCGTCGCTCTTTTAATATCGCCGGTGCATTCAGCCGCAGACATCGAACGGATTATCACGGGAATCGGCTCTGAACCGGGAGGTGGCCTGATCGTGGTGCCGGACAGTTTTATGTTTGGCCAGCGCCAGCACATTACTGCACTTGCGACCAAGTACCGTTTGCCAGCCATTTATCCTCTCCGGATTTTCATTCCCGATGGCGGACTGATTGCCTATGGAGTTGAGCGGGTCGATATGTTTCACCGCACGGCGAGCTATGTAGATCGCATTCTTCGCGGCGCGTCCCCCGTCGAACTGCCGGTGCAGCAGCCAACGAAGTTCGAGCTTGCGATCAACCTCAAGACGGCCAAGGCACTTGGCCTGAGCGTGCCGCCGTCGATGCTTCTCAGCGCCGATGAGGTGATCGAGTAAACTGGTAATGTCCGCTTAGGGCCAAAAGCGGACATTCCAGACGTGTAGCCGCTCCTGTGGCGGCGCGGCTTGATGCAGATCAAGGCCCCCTGCCGCGTGTCGCCCGAAACTATTTAGAAAAATGGAGAAGGTCATGAATCTGGCTGTATTGGGTCGGGTAAAATTGTTGAGCTATGTTGTCATACTAACCGGAGTGTACCTGACGATCAGTATTTCCGGTCCTGCAAGTGCAGCGCCGTATAAATCGAAACAGATTCGTGTCGAATACGTTGTGCCGAAGAATCCGGCGCATCTGCCAATTTATGAGAGGCTTAAGCAGGCCCATGCCCTCGAGCGTATACAAAAGCTGCTAAGCCCGCTTCGACTCCCACGTCCATTGGTTCTCAAGGTTTCTGGTTGCGACGGTGACTCGAACGCTTGGTACGACGGAAACTTCGTGACCGTTTGTTACGAATATCTGGCGGATATTCTGAAAAGTGCGCCAGAGGCAACGCTGCCGAGCGGTATTACACAACAAGATGCTATTCTTGGCCCTCTAGTAGACGTGTTCTTGCATGAGAGTGGGCATGCGGTTTTTGATCAGCTGCAAGTGCCAGTGCTTGGGCGTGAGGAAGACGCTGCGGATTTGTTCTCTGCCTACATTGTGCTGCAGTTGGGTAAAGAGGATGCACGCAGGCTTATCTTGGGCTCTGCCTATCAATATAAAGCTGATGTTTTGAACCCCCAAGTACCTCTTACCAAATACGCCGACGAGCACGGGATCCCGGCGCAGCGCTTTTTTAACGTGTTGTGTATTGCGTATGGCGCCGACCAAAAATTGTTTGCTGACGTTGTAGAGAAAGGATACTTGCCGAAAAAACGTGCGGAAGGCTGTGATCTCGAATATGAGCAAGCCGCTTTCGCGTTCAAAAAGCTCATAGGTCCATATATCGACCAGAATCTTGCGAAAAAGGTCCTCGTTACGTGGATGCGGGACGCGAGTTCTCGGCCTCAATCGAAGCGGTAAAGAGATGAGGAATTCAAACGGGCAGCTTTCGCCATAGATTTTCCGCGTTATTCGTTGATTTATATCAAAAT
>JBATYN010000199.1:0-4780 GCA_049674125.1 Pseudolabrys sp.
GGCGAGCAGGTCATCGAGGAGTACAAGAAGGGCGATATGGTGAAGGCGCAGGTCCTCGATGTTGATGTCGAAAAGGAGCGCATTTCGCTCGGCGTCAAGCAGCTGGCAGGCGACCCCATGGAGTCCGCGAGCGATCTCAAGAAGGGATCGGTCGTGACCTGCGAAGTCACCGAGGTGAAGGAGTCTGGCATCGACGTGAAGATCGTCGGGACCGACCTTCTGGCTTTCATCAAGCGCGCCGATCTGGCGCGCGAACGCGGCGATCAACGCCCCGAGCGTTTTGCGGTCGGCCAGAAAGTCGACGCCCGGGTCACCCAGTTCGATCGCAAGACCCACAAGGTCGGGGTTTCCATCAAGGCGCTTGAAGTCGCCGAGGAAAAAGAAGCGATTGCCCAATATGGGACCGCCGACTCAGGGGCTTCCCTGGGCGACATCCTGGGCGCTGCCCTCAAGCAGCGGGCCGGTGACAAGCCCGAGGCCGAAACCGAAACCGAAAAGGCTGAGGATTAGGCTGCGGGCGGCGCCCTGCATGCAACAAATGACCCCTGGGGCCCTGTGCCCCGGGGGTTTTCGTAAGGCCGGCACTCTTGCCCGCTCTTGCCAATAAGCTGGCGTTCTTGCCAAAACTCCGCCGCATGACCAAGCAATGCCATGTGGTGATAAGTACAATTCCCGTTCGATTCGACTGAAGGAACGCACCCATGTCGCTCGATGCCGATGCCATCGTCGATCGCCGCCGCATGCGGCGCAAGCTCACATTCTGGCGCGTCGGTGCGTTGGTGATTGCGTTGCTCGCGATCATCGGGGCAGCGGCGGTGCTCGTGCCTGGCAGCCGCTTGATGCCGGCCGGTGCCTACATCGCCCGTATCCAGGTCCAAGGTTTGATTAGGGGTAATCAGGAGCGCGTCGAGGCCCTCGCGCGCCTTGGCCGCTCGCGCGCGCGTGCGGTCATCGTCCATATCGACAGCCCGGGAGGCACGACGGCCGGTTCCGAGCAACTCTACAACGCGTTGCGCGAGTTGCAGGGCAAGAAGCCGATGGTCGTGGTCGTGGACGGGCTCGCGGCGTCCGGCGCGTACATCGCTGCACTCTCTGCCGAGCACATCGTGGCGCAAGAAACGTCATTGGTTGGTTCGATCGGGGTGCTGTTTCAGTACCCGAATTTCACGGACGTGCTGAAGACGATCGGCATCAAGGTCGAGGAAGTGAAATCCTCACCTCTGAAGGCCGCACCCAACGGTTTTGAGCCGACCAGCCCTGAGGCGCGCGCCGCGATCCAGGCGATCGTGCTCGATTCCTACGCGTGGTTTAAGGGTCTGGTGAAGGATCGGCGCAACATGGACGACGCGCAGCTTGCGCAGGTGTCGGACGGGCGCGTCTTTACCGGCCGCCAGGCCGCCGGCCTCAAGCTTGTCGACGGATTGGGCAATGAGAAGACCGCGCTGGCATGGCTGGAGGCGGAAAAGAAGGTGCCGGCCAATACGCCGGTGCGTGATTATTCGCTGCAGCCGCGTTTCAGCGAGCTTTCCTTCCTCCATGTCGCCGCCTGGTCCTTCGAAGCGGTGGGGTTGAGCGCTGTAGCGCGTCACATCGAGGAGTGGGGTGCGGTGCAGGCGGTCGAGCGACTCAACCTTGACGGTCTCTTGGCGCTTTGGCACCCTCCCTCCACCAATTGATTTCCAGTTGACCGACCGGGGCGGCATCAATGATCAAGTCAGAGCTTGTCCAGCGAATTGCCTCCCAAAACCCGCATCTCTATCAGCGCGACGTCGAGAATATCGTCAACGCCATCCTCGGAGAAATCACGAGTGCCATGGCCAAGGGCGACCGTGTCGAGTTGAGGGGCTTCGGAGCCTTTTCGGTCAAGCACAGGCCGGCGCGGACGGGCCGCAATCCCCGGACCGGTGCCCATGTTGCCGTCGACCAGAAATCCGTGCCGTTCTTCAAGACCGGCAAGGAGATGCGTGAGCGGCTCAACAGGCCGGGCGCGATCTAGGAGTCTTGTCCCAGGGATATTCGCGCTCCGCGCTCGCTCGTCCGGGACGCGAGGCCAAAGTTATGGTGCGCAGAATCATCTTGACGCTGATCCTTGTTCCGCTGGCAGTGGTGATCATCGCCTTTGCGGTGGCCAATCGGCAGTGGATCACGGTTTCATTTGATCCGTTCTCTTCAACAAGCCCGGCCTATGCAGCGACCCTGCCGCTGTTTGCATTTATTTTCGTGTCGCTTATTTTGGGCGTCGTGATCGGTGGTGCCGTCGCGTGGATTGGCCAGGCCAAATGGCGGCGAACGGCCCGCAAGCTCGATAGCGACGTTCGCGTTCTGCATCAGGAGCTCGACGCTGTCCGCCGGCGCTTTGCACCTGACCCGTCGGCTGCTTCACCATCCCCATACACTGTTATTCCTCCGCCAATTCCTTAACTCAGCCCTGTGGTTCTGCTTTGCGACCGCAAGGAGAAGGCGGTAGAACGCGCCTCACAATGCCTTTGTCGATCAAAATATGCGGCCTTAAGACCCCGCAAGCGCTTGATGTGGCGCTTGATTCCGGGGCCGACCTGGTTGGGTTCGTGTTTTTCCCGCCAAGCCCGCGCAACCTCGGGCTTGAGGCGGCGCGCATGCTTGGCCAACGCGTACAGGGACGGGCCGGTAAAGTGGCACTCACGGTCGATGCCAACGACGACACGCTGCTCGATATCATCGCAGCGCTCAAACCGGACATGTTGCAATTGCACGGAACTGAAACCCCCGATCGCGTGATCGCGGTGCGCACGCGCTATGGACTGCCGGTGATGAAGGCGCTGCCAATTGCGGAACGCAAAGACCTTTCGCCAATCCGTCAATATGCGCAGGTGGCCGACCGGTTGATCTTCGACGCGCGCGCGCCAAAGGACGCGACGCGTCCGGGCGGCTTGGGCAAATCATTCGACTGGACGCTGCTTAAGGACATCAATTTCGGCGTTCCGTTCATGCTGTCCGGTGGACTCGACGCGGGCAATGTCGCCGAAGCGCTGCGCATCACACGTGCGCCGGGCGTCGACGTTTCCTCCGGCGTCGAACGCACGCCCGGCGAGAAGGATCCGGAAAAAATCCGGGCGTTTATCCGGGCTGCGCGCGCTGCCGAAGCCGAGCTGTTCTCGCCGCCGCTCCAGCTTGGCGAGACGTCGATCGTTCGTTCGGTCAAGTAAAGGCAATCCGATGACCGTGCAGCGGCCAAACTCTTTCCGAACCGGTCCCGACGAGCGCGGACATTTCGGCATCTACGGCGGCCGCTTCGTCGCCGAGACGCTGATGCCGCTGATCCTCGATCTTGAAAAGGCCTATGCCGAAGCCAAGGCCGATCCAGCCTATCAAAAAGAAATGGACGGCTATCTTGCGACGTATGTCGGACGGCCCTCGCCACTCTATTTCGCCGGGCGGCTCACGCAGCACTGCGGCGGCGCCAAGGTTTATTTCAAGCGCGAGGAGCTCAACCACACCGGCGCGCACAAGGTGAACAATGTGCTTGGCCAGATCATGCTGGCTTTGCGCATGGGCAAGACACGCATCATCGCCGAAACAGGCGCCGGCATGCACGGCGTCGCGACCGCCACGCTGTGCGCGAAATTCGGTCTGCCGTGCATCGTCTATATGGGTGCGGTCGATGTCGAGCGGCAGCAGCCGAACGTGTTGAGAATGAAAATTCTCGGCGCCGAAGTGCGCGCGGTGGAATCCGGCGCGCGCACACTCAAAGACGCCATGAACGAAGCGTTGCGCGATTGGGTGACCAACGTCACCGATACATTCTATTGCATCGGCACCGTTGCCGGTCCGCATCCTTATCCGGCCATGGTGCGCGACTTCCAGTCGATCATCGGCCGTGAAACGCGCGAGCAAATGCAGGCCGCTGAAGGCCGGCTTCCCGACTCGCTCATTGCCTGCATCGGCGGCGGCTCCAATGCGATGGGCCTGTTTCATTCGTTCCTCGATGAGCGTGCAATCGAGATCTACGGCGTTGAAGCTGCAGGGCATGGACTCAACAGCGGCAGGCACGCCGCATCGATTGCCGGCGGCCAGCCTGGTGTTTTGCACGGAAACCGCACGTATTTGCTGATGAACGATGACGGCCAGATCGAGGAAGCGCATTCGATCTCCGCCGGCCTCGACTATCCCGGCCTCGGCCCCGAGCATTCCTGGCTCAAAGATATGGGCCGCGTCACATTTCTGTCGGCCACCGACGACGAAGCGGTGGCGGCGTTCCAGTTGTGCAGCAAGCTTGAGGGCATCATTCCGGCGCTTGAGGCCGCGCATGCACTGGCCAAAGTGCCGGAAATTGCAGCGAAAAAGCCGAAGGATCACTTGATGGTGGTCAACTTATCCGGCCGCGGCGACAAGGACCTCGCGTCGGTCGAAGCCTTCCTGGAGAGCAAGAGGTGAGCGCACGGCAGACTCTCCGTTACCTCTCCCCTTTGGGGAGAGGTGCAGCACAACGCACGGCGCAGCATGACCACGCGACAGGCTCTCCGTCACCTCTCCCCATTGGGGAGAGGTCGCGAGCGAAGCGAGCGGGTGAGGGGCTCTCGCCCTTACGAAAGGCGCAATGTTTGGTCGATCATTTCGAGCACACCGTCGAGGTTCTCGTACACGTCGAGATTTGTCACGCGAACGATATGGAATCCGAACGCTTCGAGGATTTGGGAGCGCTCTGTATCGCGTTTGATCTCGGCGTCGGTGCTATGTGTGGCGCCATCGACTTCGACGATCAATTTGCCTTCGATTGTCACAAAATCAACGACGTATCGTC
>JBATYN010000200.1:0-5272 GCA_049674125.1 Pseudolabrys sp.
CTCCACCACGGCGGCAAAATCGATGCCAGGGATCATCGGAAACCGGCGCACCACCGGCGACTTGCCCGTGATGGCGAGCCCATCCTTGTAATTGAGGGAGGAATATTCGACACGGACGGTCACGTCACCGTCCATGAGATTGGCTTCATCGAACTGCGCGAGCGCGGCCTTGGTGCCGCTCTCTGCCTTCTCGATCACGATTGCTTTGAATGCTGCCACGCGCGCCTCGCCGGTTGAGCCCGGCATTCATGGCGCGTGCGCGGCGTCCGTGCAAGCGCCTCAGGCCGGCGCCATGGCCGCGCGCACGACCGGCTTCTCCACGATGGGCAGATTGATGAGTGCCGACATCACGCCGAAAAACACCGACAGCCACCAAACCGGATTATAAGACCCGTAACTGTCAAACACGAAACCGCCCAGCAGCACCCCGAGGAACCCACCGACTTGGTGGCTGAAGAAGGCGAAGCCGAACAGCATCGCGAGCCATCGGGTGCCGAACATCACAGCGACCAGCGCCGAGGTGGGCGGCACGGTCGAAAGCCAGAGCAAGCCAGTCACGGCGCCGAAAATCAGCGTAGTGATCGGACTGGCCGGCAGCGTAATGAACACGATGATGGAGAGCGCACGGGCAAAATAAATAATCGAGAGGATGTAGCGCTTCGGCATGCGATTTCCGAGATAGCCGGACAACAACGAGCCGATAATGTTGAAGAGGCCGATCGTCGCAAGCGTCCAGCCGCCGATTTGTGCGGAAAGCCCGCGATCGATCAGATAGGACGGCAAATGCACGGTGACGAAGGCAAGCTGGAAGCCGCAGGTAAAGAAGCCGAGCACCAGCAGAATATAGCTGCGGTGCCCGAACGCTTCTGCCAACGCGTGTTGATACGATTGCGGCGGGCGCGCTGCCGCGGGAGATGCTGCGCCACCGCGCGGCGTTGCCAGCGCAATCGACAGCGGCAAAATCAGCATTGTAACGCCGGCAAAGATCGTCAACGCGGTCTGCCAACCAAATCGATCCATCAGCGCAACGCCGATTGGCGAATAGAGGAACTGCCCGAATGAACCCGCGGCGGTGCCCGCACCAAACGCAAGAGATCGCCATGATTCCGGCAACAGCTTGCCGAATGCGCCGATGACGAGGTTGAACGAGCAGCCGGATAACCCAAGCCCGATTAAAACGCCGGCGGAGAGATCAAGTGTGCCGGGAGTCGTGGCATGCGCCATCAACGCCAGGCCGAGTGAATAAAACGCGGCGCCGACAATCATCACACGGTTGGCGCCGAAACGATCAGCGATGCCGCCAGCAAAAGGTTGTCCAATGCCCCACAACAGATTCTGGATGGCGAGCGCCATCGAGAAAATATCGCGGCCCCAGTGGTGCTCCTGCGACATCGGCGTGAGGAAAAAGCCGAGCGAAGACCGCGGCCCGAAAGCGATCATCGCGATCAAGCAACCGCAGATGACCACCACGATCGGACTGCGCCAACCGATTGCTGCTGGCCTGTCAGTGGTCGCTTCTATGGACATTCGAGGCATCTCCAGCGCGATACGCGCGGAACATATAGACTCGAAGGCCTCATCCAAAACGAAAATTCGTGATCGTCCGCATTTGCGCCACGCATGGCCTACGCGGCCGGAAGCTATTTGTGAGCGTTCTGGCGGAGCGAGGCCTGGCCTTCCTCTGACTTAAGCCATTCCAGGCTGTGGCTTACAGGCCCTTTTGCTTCCTCATTCGCGGCTTCCTTTTCGGTGGTCGCCGCGTCGCCCCAGGTCGGTTCATCGTCGCCGTCGCCCCATGCGCGGGGGCGATAGAAGGTATGCACGCCGAGCTTATAGACTTTCTTCATCTCGTTAACCCAGTCCGGATGCACCCAGTAGGCGTGATAGTGCGTCGACTTCGCGACTTCCGGCATCCACAGTTTGCCGTCGAGCATATCGCGCGCGATGCGTTTGGCGCGTTCCCAGGCATCGGGTTCGTTGACGATGTCCGGAATGCCGTCGCAGGCAAAAGTGAACTGGCAGGCCAAATGCCGGCCAGCGTTCTGATAAACGACGCCGCAGACATCATTCGGATAGAACGGCGAAAACACGCGGTTCATCACCACTTGCGCGACCGCGATTTGTCCGCGAACGGACTCGCCGCGCGCTTCAAAGTAGACTGCATTCGCAAGACACTTTTCAGCCTTCGCAAGCGAGGCGCCGGTGAGCGCCAACCGCTCGGCCGGCGAATGCGGCCGCTGGTCGTCACCCGTAACCTCGCCTTTGTTAGCAACACTCTCACCGACTTTATGCTCATCGTCCGGCGAACGTGGAGCAAGCGCCGATTCTTTGATATCGGGGTCGCCGCGCGAGGCAAGCACGACCGGGGCTTCGCCTGGCGCCCAAGGCGCAATTCCCTCGGCGGCCCCGGTTACTGGACTCGCGCCGAAGTAAATCTGCGCTGCGTCCTTGCCGGCGCCTTTCTGCGGCGCCATGGGCGTCAAATTGGATGGTGGAATATCGGTATAGGGCAAATCGACATCCGGCGTCGGTGGACGTTCGTCCGGAACGGTTGGCAACTCATATTGTGAGTACGGTTCAAATCGGCGGCCCGTTTGATCCTTCTCTGGCGCCACGTCAACTTCGGGTTCCGGCGCCGGCTCGATTGCGGGCATGGGCGGCAAAGGCGGCAACGGTTCGCGCGGCCGCGTGACAAGCGCATCACCCTTGGCCTTGCGATTGGCCTTGGGAAACTGCAACGGTGCCATTGGGTCACCGAGCGGCTGTTTGCTGATCGACCCTGTGATGTCTGACGGATCGAAATTTGCCAGTGCATAAATTGGCGGATGTGGAATGGCGGTGCCAACCGGTCTCGGCAGGCTGAACATTGCAGCGTGGATGGTGCCAAAGGGCGACGCGATGAGATGTTGTTGCCAGCGTTTCGCTACGCCAGGCTGTCGCGCGAGCATTGCGCCGAGGTCCTGAAATCCAGTCCTCTCGGGAAGCATCGCAATGAACAGCGATCCAATGGCAATGAGGGCGGCTCTCTTCCGCCGCCGACGCACAGATGAAACTGCTCCCCGCTTACTCAACGCAACACCGCAACGTCCTGCTACCGCCTTGCCGCCGGGTGGTGACAATGCGACAGATTTTTTATTGACTGATTAACCTTGCGAAGGCGTTAACCTCGTCCGGTTCGTACAGGGGTTGGTAAACGTCGAGCTTCGGCCGCAGCGCGGGCGCACAAGCCCAGCAGGCACCGCAACCCGCTTCTACGCTGAACCGGACAGTTTTGAGTCCTGATGTTGCAGTATTCACGCTAATAACCGGGAAATAAAAATTAACTATATCGCAATTGCTACTGCCCAATATTGCCGTCAGACTTTTTCGTGGGCCAGCATGTTCAATTCCATCCTACCATCGAGTGTTCTGGGCCAAGTGGTGGTCATCGGTGTGTGCCTGGCGACATTTGCGGTGTTCGCCGTTTTCCATCAACGGCTGCATGCACAAAATCGTCGACTCTCCGCCGCTCTCAACAACATGTCGCAAGGTTTGAACATGTTCGATGCGCAGGGCCGCATCACGTTGCTCAACACACGCTATTTGCAGATGTACAAACTCTCGCCCGATGTCGTGAAGCCAGGGTGCACGCTCAAAGGCCTGATTGAATATCGCAAGCAGACTGGCCTGTTCGCTGGCGATGTGGATAGCTACGTCCAGAAAATTCTCGACGCGATGGCACAAGGCAAGAGTCAGGGACACTACGTTCAGGCAAGCGATGGGCGCATCGTGCTTGCCAAGAACGAACCATTGCCCGGCGGCGGCTGGGTTTCCACCCATGAAGACGTGACCGAGCAGCGCCATGCGGAGCAGGAGCGCGCCGCCATTAGAGGGCAGGAGCAGCGGCGTGAAACCATCGATTCCGCCATTGCTTCATTTCGGCCGACGGTCGAGAAGCTGTTGTCCAGCGTGAGCGAGAGCGCCACAGCCATGCGTTCGACCGCGGGTGCCTTGTTCGGCTCCTCCGAGCATACGTCGCAGCGCGCCGAAAGCGCGGTGCACGCTTTCCACGAGGCGTCGGTCAATGTCGAAACCGCGGCAGTGGCCGCGGACGAACTTTCGCGTTCGATCAGCGAAATCAGCCGTCAACTCACACATACGAATAGCGTCGTCGGGATGGCCACCAGTGAAGCGCGATCAACAGATAGCGAAATCGCCGGGCTGGCCGATGGCGCACAGAAAATCGGCGATGTCGTCAAGCTGATCCGCAACATTGCAGGGCAAACAAATTTGCTGGCGCTCAACGCCACCATCGAAGCCGCCCGCGCCGGCGAAGCCGGGAAAGGCTTCGCGGTGGTTGCATCCGAGGTCAAATCGCTCGCCGTGCAAACCGCCAAGGCAACTGAAGATATCGCCAATCACATTCTCGCAGTGCAAAACTCCACCTCTGGCGCGGTGGAAGCCATCCGACAAATCGCCACGCGCATGCACGAGATCAATGAGAACACCGCCGCGGTGGCGGCATCGGTCGAACAGCAAAATTCGGCGACCAGCGAAATATCGCGCAACGTCGCCAGTGCGGCCGAAGGAACTGGCCACGTGGTGTCGGTGCTGGGCGATGTTGCGGGAGCGGCAACACAGACCCGCTCCTCGGCGGAAGTCGTGCGTGATGCGTCGGAGGCGGTGGAGCATGCCGTTGCCGACCTGCGGCTCGAGGTCGAAGACTTCCTCGGCAAGGTCGCGGTGTAACGGCCGCCTTACGCCTGGCTCGCCACGGTCTTGCCAAGGGCCGCCTGTGCGGCCGCAAGCCGTGCAATCGGCACACGGAATGGCGAGCAGGAAACATAGTCGAGCTTCGCTTGATGAAAGAACGCGATCGACGCCGGGTCGCCGCCGTGCTCGCCACAAATACCAACTTTCAACTTCGGCCGAACTTTGCGGCCGCGCTCGACGCCGATCTTGACCAATTCACCGACGCCCTCCTGGTCAACCGAAACAAATGGATCGGCTGGCAAAATACCGCGCGCGGTGTAGATCCCGAGAAAACTCGCCGCGTCATCGCGCGAAATGCCAAAAGCAGTCTGCGTCAGGTCGTTTGTGCCGAATGAGAAAAATTCAGCGCTTTGTGCAATTTCGCCGGCCATCAATGACGCGCGCGGCAACTCAATCATTGTGCCGACCTGATAGTCGACTTTGGCGCCTTTCTCCTTCGCGACCGCTTTTGCCATGGCGTCGATACGCGCTTTGACAAGGTCGAGCTCGGCTTTTGTCGCTATTAGCGGCACCATCACTT
>JBATYN010000201.1:0-1959 GCA_049674125.1 Pseudolabrys sp.
GGCCGCTTCCCTGATAGGCCCAGGACTTCGCTGGGGATCGTAGAGTTTGGTGTATCCGCCGAAGGCGTCGGCCTGGAGGATGCCGCTATAGTTGGCCAGATGCGCCTGCGGATGCTCCCCCCTTCGATCGCGCGAGTAATAGAACATTGCCGCCGGCGGATCTGAGCCACCGAAGGGGCGGTCGTCCTTCACATAGACCCAGCATCGGGCGACATCGCACTTGCCCAAGGCCAGCACGGGCACGGTGGTGTCATCGCCGTGGAGGCGTTCGGCTGCCATGACATGAGATTCGACAAGGCGAAGGAGCGGATCGAGCGACGCGCAGACCGCCCCGACGGCGTCGGCCATCGTCGACAGCGCGATCGGCACGCCTTCCAACGCATAGCGTTCAGCCTGGCGGTTCAAGGGTTGGTGCTGGCCGAACTTCTCGAACATGATCATCGCCAGCAGGCTTGGGCCAGCCCAGCCTCTTGCCACGGCATGGAACGGTGCCGGCGTCTGGCTGATCTTCTCACAGTCGCGGCAAGAGAACTTCTCGCGCACCGTCTCGATCACCTTCCACTGACGCGGCACCGATTCCAGCGTCCGGGTCACGTCTTCCCCGAGCTTGCGCAAGCGATTGCCGCCGCAGCATTCGCACGCCGTCGGCGGATCGATCACAACGCGCTCGCGGGGAAGATGGTCGGGGAAGGTATTGCGTTCGCCGCGCGTGCGCGTAAATCCGCGCACAGTCGTCGTCCTGGCGACGGCTTTTTCGGCCGCAAGCTCGTCTTCGGTGGCGCTGGATTCCAGCTCTTCAAACGTCAGCGTCAACTGGTCGATCAGCCGAGACGAGCGTTCCGATCTTTGCCCGTAGATCTGGCGTTGCAGCTTGGCGATCTGCAGCTTCTGCTGGGCAATCAGCGCACTGTCTTCCGACGCCTTCGCAAGGGCGACCGCAAGTTCTGCTGCGATATCCAGAGCCTTCGCGCGTTCGCTCGCCAACGCCACTTTCAGAGCGGTTATGTCTTCGGGAAGAGCGTCGCGAGGCGTGTCCATACAAACAAGAGAATCACAATTTCAGTGATTTGTGGCGTCCTAAAATGCGTGTCGTCCCACATTTTTATTTCGTTCAGCCGGCGCTCTTCGGTCGCCATGTCAGTTGCGGATTTCTCCAGTCGATCCCTTCCAGCATATAAGCCATCTGAGCCGCTGAGATCGACACCGCGCCATCCGACGCCGAGGGCCAGATAAACTTGCCGCGGTCCAGGCGCTTGGCGTACAGCGACAAACCTATGCCATCATGCCAAAGAATCTTGGCGAGATCGCCCCGACGCCCGCGGAAGATATAGAGATCGCCGGCATGGGGATCACGCTTAAGGCTCTCCTGAACCGTCAAAGCCAGGCCCTGCATGCCGCGGCGCATGTCGGTGTGGCCGGTCGCGATCCAGACCCTGACGCCGCTCGGTATCGGGATCATCGCCGGCTCAGAACATCGAGGACCCGCCCCAACGCGTCAGCGTCGACATTTTCGTCAACGCTGACACGCTTGCCGTCACCGAGCTCGATCTCGATCACGCCGTGGCGTTTCCGGGCCGGTATCGCCGCCGGCGCTTGGATCGATTGGACGCTTTCGGCCGCGGCGACCTGCACCGCCACAAGGCGCGGTCCCGCCGAAGCGACAGTCGCTAGGCGGGCCCGCCGCCGCCATGTGAACACCAAACTCGTTGCAATGCCGTGCCGCCGCGCGATCTCCGTCACTACCGCACCAGGCGCAAGCGTCTCCTCAATGATCCGCATCTTATCGTCGCGAGACCAGCGACGGCGACGCTCAACACCGCCCAGAACCTCTACCCGCATCTACCGACCTTAAGGCTAGCCTTAAAGCTAGATTCTCGCCGGATACCTGTAATCGAACAAGGCGGCCCACCCCGGAGGAATACTTTTCAGCGAGCGCAGCGAAGAGATGCAGGACAAATG
>JBATYN010000202.1:0-4828 GCA_049674125.1 Pseudolabrys sp.
CCACCGAAGGCCCGCGCATAGGCGACAAAATCGGGATTGCGCAGGTCGGTCGCGATCACGCGGCCCGGATATTCGCGTTCCTGGTGCATGCGAATGGTGCCGTAAATGCCGTTGTCTGCGACCAGCACCACCACCGGCAATTCATATTGGACCGCCGTTGCAAAATCCTGTCCGGTCATGAGGAAATCACCGTCACCGGCAACGCAGACGACGGCGCGCTTGGGATACAATGTCTGCATCGCCAACGCGGCCGGCAAACCGTAACCCATCGAGCCTGATGTTGCGCCGACAAGCCCGCCGAACTTGCGCACGCGGTAGAAGCGGTGGACCCAGCCCGAGAAGTTTCCCGCTCCCTGCGTGATGATTGCGTCCGCCGGCAGGTTGTCGCGCAACCACACCATGATCTCACCGAGGTTGACGGCACCCGGCACGGGCGTCGCCTTCTCGCCCCAGGCAAGATAATCGGCGTGCGACGTGTCGCTCTCGCCGCGCCAGGCGATCTCTTTCGGCGGTTGCAGATTGTCCAGCGCCGCGCAGAACGCGGTTGGCGCGGCATTGATGGCGAGATGCGCGTGATAGACGCGGCCAAGCTCGTCCGCACCGGGATGGACGTGCACAAGCTTCGTCTGCGGCTCGGGGATGTTGAACACGGTATAACTTTGCGACGGCATTTCGCCGAAACGCCCGCCAATCAGCAAGACTAGGTCTGCGTTCTTCACGCGCGCCAGCAGCTTCGGGTCCGGCCCGATGCCGAAATCGCCGGCGTAGCAGGGATGAAGAGCATCGAACAAATGCCCGCGACGAAAAGTTGTGGCGACGGGAAGAGCAAAGCGTTCCGCAAATCGCATCAGGGCGGCCGCGGCCTGCTCTGTCCAGCGGCTGCCGCCGATCAATGCGATCGGGCGCTTTGCTTCCCCGAGCAGTTTTAGCAGGCGGCTCATATCGGCCGCGCCGGGCCAGATTTCAATCGAATCGAAAGGAACGGCATCGGCCACTGCGACGCGCTCGACGAGCATGTCCTCTGGAAGCGCGATCACCACCGGTCCGGGTCGTCCGTTGCATGCCGTATGAAACGCGCGTGAAACAATTTCCGGAATGCGCGCCGGGTCATCGAGTTCGGTTACCCATTTGGCTATCGAGCCAAATACAGCGCGGTAATTGAGTTCCTGAAACGCTTCGCGCTCGCGCATCTCGCGGCCGACCTGCCCGACGAAAATAATCATCGGCGAGGAATCCTGGCTCGCAATGTGAATGCCGGCCGATGCATTGGTCGCGCCCGGCCCGCGCGTGACAAAGCAGATGCCGGGCCGGCCGGTCGTCTTGCCGGCTGCCTCCGCCATAATGGCAGCCGTGCTTTCGTGGCGGCAGACGGTGAGCTTGATATCACTGCCGTAAAAAGCGTCGAGCGCGGCAAGGTAACTTTCGCCCGGCACGCAAAAAGCGTGACGCACTCCGTGGATCGATAACTGGTCGATCAGGATCTCGCCGCCGCTGCGTGCGTTGTCCTTGCCGCGCATCGAAATTACTTCACGATCTTTGCTGGCGGAATCTTTGGCGAAAATGGAGCCGGCGTCATCAACCAGTTGGACTGCTCGATCACGTTACCGGCTTTCGCGTTTTCCGAAAGGAAATGCTTCCAGTCGGCATCCTGCATCATTTTCGCGCGCTTTTGTTCGCGGTCGCCGGCGCTCTCATAGATCCAGCCATGCACCAGGGTGTTGAGCTGCCCCGTTTCGCTGACGAGATAATAATGCGGTTCACCCATATGGCGGAGCTGCACCGGATACGCGAGCTTGCTGTAAAGTTCGAGTTGCGCCGGCACCCGGCCCGGTAGAATCCGATAGGTCCGATGGTCGATAATCACTGAGCGTCTCCCTTGAAGAATTACCGCCTGATGCGGCGGTCAGGCGCGCACTCTTCCGGCAAGGCGCGCGCCGGTCAATAGGATCGAGTCAATGCGCAATATTTGATTGCGTGAAAAATCACATCACGTTGCAGGCTCAACAGAGGCGACCTGGTAGGTGTGCATCTCCCCTTCGTCATTCCGAATTGAGACATATTCGCCGGTACGGAATGCATGTGCGCCGAAGCAGTAGCCGCTTTCGTCGTCATCCTCCGCCGTCTGGTCGTAATCGAACACCCATCGGGCATGCTCAGGCCCGCCCGGCCGGTGCACCAAGAAGCCGTGCTCGTCTTCCTGCCCCTCCCAGAACCGGCGCACGCGGCAACGATCGCGATGCTGCTTCCAGAGCACGGCATCGATATGGTTTTTGGCGTCGAGCGGCGCGACGAATTCATACCCATGCCGCGATGAGCCCTGAGGGAACTCCTTGGACCGGGCAAGATTGAGCCTTATGCGTTTGAACGCGTGCGACAGCGTGGTCACCGTCTGGCCTCCTAGATTGCTACAATCCCGCACATCATGCCGCAGTCGGCTATTGGCGTTTTGATCTAAATCAGCCTGAAATCATTGAGCATTGCGACTATGTCACCGGCATGAAGGGCGCGGCGCGATGACGGCAGAGATCTCCCAGGAGCCGGTGATCGAATTCCTCAGCGACCCCGCCACGCACGGCGGAGCGCCGGTCAAACGGATCGATACACATGCCGCCTCGGTGTTCCTGGCCGGGGATCGCGCATTCAAGATCAAGCGCGCAGTGCGCTTTCCGTTCCTCGATTTCTCCACACTCAAACTGCGCAGGATTGCGTGCAACGCAGAGATCGCGGTCAACCGCGCCTTCGCTCCAGGGATATATCGCGGCGTGGTCCCGATCACGCGCGAAGACAACGGCCAGCTCGCGATCGGCGGCAAAGGCGATCCGGTAGAATGGGCCGTCGCGATGCGGCGCTTCGACGAAAGCCAGACACTCGATCATCTCGCCGCGGCGGGTCATGTCGACGATACTCTCGCCGATGCACTCGGCCGGTCCGTCGCGGCCGCGCACCGCTTCGCACCGACGGCGACGCAAGCACAGTTCGTCGAAGCGCTCGCCAAAATCATTGCGCAGAACGAGACCGAGCTCGCAACCGAGCCGGATCTGCTTTCCTTGCAGGACCTACGCGATCTGGCCGACGCCACGCGCGAGGCCTTCGAACGCGTGAAGCCGCTCTTGCTGGCGCGGGAGCGCGCCGGATTGGTGCGCCGCTGTCACGGCGATCTGCACCTGGGCAACATTGTGTTGATCGACGGCAAGCCGGTGTTGTTCGACGCAATCGAATTCGACGAGCGCATTGCCACCGGCGATGTGTTCTACGACCTTGCTTTTCTTTTGATGGATCTCATCGGGCGCGGACTGGAATCAGCTGCGAACGTCGTGCTCAACCGTTATTTGACCGATACGCAGCGTATTCACGATCTTGATGCGCTTGCCGCGCTGCCGCTGTTCATGTCGGTGCGGGCGGCGATCCGCGCCAAGGTGACGGCGGCGCGGCGCCGGCAAGGAAATTCCCCCGCCGGGTCAGCACAAAGCGCACGTGACTATGCGGCGCTCGCTCGAAAACTTCTGACACCGGTCGAGCCACAATTGATAGCCATGGGCGGACTCTCGGGCAGCGGCAAATCGCTGCTCGCGCGGACACTGGCGCCCGGCCTTCTACCACCTCCGGGCGCGGTGATCTTGCGCAGCGATGTCGAGCGCAAAACACTGTTTGGCGTTAGCGAGGCCGAACGATTGCCCGGGACCGCTTATGCTCTCGACGCCACGGCCAAGGTCTACGCGACGCTATCCGAGAAGGCCAAACGCGTGGTTGCTGCAGGGCACTCGGTCATCGTGGATGCGATGTTCGCGCAGCCGGACGAACGTGCGGACATTGCAAAAGTCGCTGCTGGCGCCAGCTTTCATGGCTTGTTCCTCCACGCCAACCTCGAAACGCGGCTGGCCCGCATCGGAGACCGTTCGCACGACGCGTCCGACGCCGACGCGGACATCGCCCGTAAACAGGAGGAATTTGACGTCGGCCGAATGACGTGGGGCAAGGTCGATGCCTCCGGCACGCCGGAAGAAACGTTCATCCGGGCGGAAGCCATGCTCGGCAGGCGATGAATGAGCTATGCATTGTGCGCCTCGCAGTCCCGCCGCGCACCCCCCGTGACATGCAATACAAAACCGATGCATAGCTTGCCCGACGCCCGCCCTGCTGGTTCCGGATAATGATTGCCGCAAGAAGCCGACACGCGTTTGCCCTGCGGCTTGCGGCCGGCATCGCCGGCTATTGCACCTTCATCAATCTTTATTCGCCGCAGGCGATCTTGCCGCTGCTGTCGGGCGAGTTCGGCGCCGGGCCCGCGGAAATCTCGATGATCATGACGGCAGGCACACTGGCCGTTGCTTTGATTGCGCCGTTTTCCGGCACAGTCGCCGACGTGCTCGGCAGGAAACGCGTCATCGTCGCGGCGATGCTGGTGCTCTCGGTGCCGACCGTGTTGGCGGCGATGGCACCGACGCTGCACGCGCTCGTCTTCTGGCGCTTTGTGCAAGGGCTTGCGATGCCGCCGATTTTTGCGGTGACAATCGCGTATATCGGCGAGGAACTGTCCCCACACGAGGCAACTGCCGCGGCCGGACTCTATACATCCGGCGCAAGTCTCGGCGGATTCAGCGGACGATTTGTTACCGGAATCCTTTCCGACATCGTTGGCTGGCGCTACGCATTCGTCGTGCTTGCAGCCATGACATTGGCGGGAGCGATCGCGGTCGCCGCCATGTTGCCGCGCGAGCGCAAATTCATCCGCTCGGCGGGCCTTATGGCCTCGGGCAAGCAGATGCTTCGCCATTTCCGCAATCCGCAACTGGTCGCGACTTATGCGGTCGGCTTCGGCGTGCTGTTC
>JBATYN010000203.1:0-2383 GCA_049674125.1 Pseudolabrys sp.
ATTAAAGTCAAGGCCCCAATCCGCCTCATGGTGCGGAGCGCTCGGAGAGCGCGTCTCGAACCATGGGGCCGTTCATACCGGCCATCCTTCGAGACGCCGCGCTACGCGCGGCTCCTCAGGATGAGGCAGAGCGAGATGCCGGGCGCCTTCGCGAGACGACAGCAAAGTATACGCGCCCTCCTCAGGATGAGGCAGAACGAGGTGCCCACGTTCGCGGGACCGACGGCAGCGCAGGACGCATACGCGCGTGGCGCAAAAATTCCGGCCAACACGTCATCCACAAGGCGCTGCCTATAAGACGTCGCCCACGAGGCATCGTTCAAATGTGGGACTGCGCCGCATCAGATAAAGTCTGACGACAGGCAGGGCTAAACCGAAGCAGCCGGTTTCTCGGTGAGATCGACCAGCGTGCGCGAATGTTCTTTCGCGTCGTACACATTGACCTGGATCTGCGGATACTTTTTCTTGAGCTCCAAGGCTGCTGCCATCGCCAACTCAGAGGTGCCGTATTCCGTCTTGAACTTCCCATCGATCTCGAGAACATAGCCCTCGGATGGGATCGTGTTGGCGGACGGATTTTTGGGTCTCGTCATGCCATTGTTCGCAGAGTGATCGATTGGTTGCTCTTTCATTCCAAGAGCCGGCTTTTTTATATTCACAAAAGACTCCTTTATTTTGATTCTCGCCCAGGGCCCTGCCCTGAGCAGCAAGACTACTGACTTTGAATACGTGGACACGTGACGGCCGAAGGTGGCCGTCGCTAAAAAGCCGCAGGATCAAACAGCGCTCTACTTGCTGCTGTACGGCTAATGCTGTGTTTGCTGGGCCCTGATCCAGATGTGGGTGGCTCCCAGCCACCGACGCCCGGGTGCAAAGCTATGACACCCAACATTGTACACGTCCAGGCCGGTTTTCGCGAGTCCCGCATAGTCCCTGCATCGCCGTAGTTATTCGACCTTAATACCGGCTTTCTTCGCCGGCGTGACCCATTTTTCGGTCTCAGCGTGGACGAAGACGGCAAATTGCTTGGGCGTTCGCCCCCCCGGCTCGGCCGCAAGCATTCGGTGAGAAATTCCGGCGCTGCGGACTATGACCGCGCGGCCGCTGCGCTGCGCCGCAGGACAAGCAAGTGCGCAGCGAAGGTAGCACAGAGTCCGAAAAAGCCGATCGAAAGCGAGCGCAATCAGCCAACGGCCCGGGTCAACAATCAAAATAAAGATTCCGGTCGCGACAAACGCAAGCGAACCCAACGCCAGCAACCACAGGACAACCGGATGAATCGAAAGCGCCAGCAATCCCTTGTCGGGTTGTAGCGGCAGCGGTTTGTCCGGCGGCTGCCCGGCGCGAAGCAGTTGCCGCATCTGGATGTTGTGTGAGTACGCTATTGGCGCGAAGCAGACATGAGCTAGTGCGCTGCACATGTCCGCGATCGACCCATAACGGACATTCCGCACTAGAGACCCAACCTCGGTTCGGTGTAGCGTCGGCACCTAAGAGCGAGGATGAAATGACACTTCTCCGGCGCAAATTCTTGCATCTATTCGCCGGTGTCGCCGCGATGCCGCTGTCCCGCTTCGCGCAGGCGCAAGTCTCTCCGACGACTTCTCAGAGCGTTCGGGTCGCAACGGGGCTACTTGCGACGTGGCAAAGCACCGCGTGGCTCGGAGCCGAAGCGGGGGTGTTCAAGAAGCGAGGAATCGATATGACGCTGCCGGCCATTGCCGTCGGCGGTCCTGAGGCAGCAGCCGGAGTTGTTCGCGGCGATTGGGAGTTCGCTCACACCGGAACCGTACCCGTAGCGGAAGAAGTCCTCAAAGGCCGCGACATCGTGATTTTGGCAACGCCAACGTCGGATTTCCCTAAATCCTTCGTCATGACCAAAAAAGAAATCACCCAACTTGCGCAGCTCGACGGAAAGAAGGTTGGAGTACTAACCGAAACCGGTCAAACCAGCGTGGGGGCCCGGATCACAGTTGAGAAAGCGGGCGCGACTGCAACATACCTGCCCCTGATTAAATTCGATCGAATCTACGCGGCGTTGGCCGCTGGAGAGATCGATGCGGGTGCATTGCCGATCGATCTGCGCTTTTCCGGTCAAGCTCGATACGGTTGGAATGCCTTCCCCATAGATGCGTTCGATACTCCTTCGATATTCGCCACTACACGGAAGTTGATCGTCTCCAACCGACCGCTTGTGATGAACGTCATGCAAGGCTTCGTCGAGACGATCCATTTGTTCAAGACGCGGCCCGACATCGTGGTGCCGCTGCTACAGCGCTACGTAAAGCTCGAAGATCGAAAGGCGGCTGAGGATTTATATGCGTTCCATGTGCCGCTATTTCAAAAAGCTCCGCGACCGTCATTTCCGGGAATGCAGTCATTG
>JBATYN010000204.1:0-15594 GCA_049674125.1 Pseudolabrys sp.
GCACGCCGCACAGCGTCAAGAGCATTGGTCCCGAAATCGGGCGAGAGTTAATGATTTCGTCGCCAGGTGGCATATTTGATGCTTTCATTGAAGACGTGACCGACGCAATGGCCGCTGCCACAAATGATGGGCCGCCGGCGCGCTTCAAAGAGATCGCGGCGAAATACGGAATCGAGTTTTTGGCCTGAGCACAGCCCAACGACTGGCGATTATTTATTGGTGCTGATCTTTGGCAGTTCGACTTTCACGGTTGATGATTTCTGGCCGATATTGCCGGTAGCAAACAGCAGGCCACCACCCACCACGATCACGATAAGAGCACCGACAAGAACGCCAAGCACGCCAACGCCGCCACCATTGCCATTAGCCATGAGGTCGCCTCCCTGATAAATCAAGGAGGTAAAGCGCGAACAGTTTCGTTTGGTTCCCGCGCTACCGCTCAGTAGCGATGGCTGATCGGCAGTTCCTCAGCGGGGAACAATGAGATCACGCGGCAGCCCTTGTCGGTGACCACCATCTCTTCTTCGATACGAGCGCCCGAATATCCGTCGGTAGCTGGACAATATGTCTCGAGCGCGAAGACCATGCCTTCCCGGATCTCGGTCGGATGATCGAGCGACACCACGCGGGAAATAATCGGCCGTTCGTGCAAAGCCAATCCCAGGCCATGGCCGAATTGCAAGCCGAAAGCCGATAATTCATCGGGGAAACCAAACTCCTCCGCCTTTGGCCATGCGCGCGCGACTTCGTCGGTCATTACGCCCGGGCGGATCAACTCGATGGCGCGATCGAGCCATTCGCGCGCCTTCTTGTAGGCATCATGTTGCGCCGGCGTGGCGCGGCCGACATTGAAGGTGCGGTAATAGCAGGTGCGGTATCCCATGAATGACTGGAGAATATCGAAAAACGCCTGATCGCCAGGTCGAATCATGCGGTCACTGAAATTGTGCGGGTGTGGGTTGCAGCGTTCGCCGGAGATTGCGTTCACCGCTTCCACATCATCCGAGCCGTGGCGGTAAAGAAACTCATTCACCTTGGCGACGATGTCGTTTTCACGCACACCGGGCTTAAGCTCTTCGCTGATCATATGGTAGGCGCCGTCGACCATAGCGGCGGCGCGATTAAGCAACGCGATTTCGTCGGCTGATTTGATCTCGCGCGCTTCGAGCATGATCTGCTGGCCATCGACGATCTTCATGCCGGCCTTTTGGAGTTCAAACATCATGGCCGGTTCGATAATGTCGACGCCAACGGGCATCTTCTCGACACCCGCTTCCTTGAGCAGAGAGAAGATTTCCTTGGCGTGCTTGGCCATCAGCCCGAACGAGGGTTGCACGGTACCGCGAAGCCCGAGCAAGCCGGCTTTGCAATTTTCCGGCTTAAGCCATGGCGCATAGAGGCGGTGATGAACGGCGGCAGAGCCGAAATCCCACAAGATCGGTTCGTTGTCGCGGGTGAGCAGCGCCCAACGGCAAATTTTGTCACGCTCCCATTCGCCGATCTTGGTCGAAGTGAGGTAGCGGATGTTGTTGACGTCGAACACCAGTAGTGCGCCGCACTCCGACTTTTCCAGCACCTGCTTTGCCCGGCCGAGCCGGTATCGGTGCATGCGGCGGTAGTCGACGCGTTCTTCGAAATCCACGCCCATGATGCCGAGCGCCGGCAGCGCGCGTCCCCAGTTATAGCGGGGGTTGACGTCTTCAGCGCGGATCGGCAGGGGGTCGCGCGTTCTCTCGTCCATGGTCGTCTCCTTACGCAGTATCGATTACCGGCCTCATAGCCGGTGAGGGTGACGCATTATATGCCTTGTCTGCGACGCTGTCGGCAACAACAGAACTGGCCAAATTCCCGCCATTTGCGCTGCTCATTGCCGCATATCGGTTTGGGGTTATCAGGATCGCGAGAAGCCCGGCGAAATCAATTGGCCTCGACGTTGGCGTCCCTGATCACGCCACCCCAGACCTCGGTCTCCTTCTTGATAAAGGCCGCCGCTTCAGCCGGCGAACCGCCTGCGGCGCGCAGGTTGATTTTGGCAAAGTGATCCTGTGCTTGCGGGCTTTGCAGCACCTCGTTCACCGCCTTGTTGAGTTTCAGCACGATAGCCGCCGGTGTTTTGGGCGGAGCGGCGAGAGCGTTCCAGGTCCCTGACTCGAAGCCCTTCACCCCAGCCTCATCGAGTGTGGGGATATCGGGCAGGCTCGAAATGCGTTTGTCGGTCGCGACCGCCAGAATTCGCGCTTTGCCACCCTCGTGCAGTTTGATGGCAGACGCGAGTTCCATGAAAATGAAGTCGACATGCCCGGCAATAATATCGTTAAGCGCCGGAGCAGTTCCTTTATAGGGCACGTGCACGAGCTTGCTGCCCGTCATGCGCTCGAACAGTGCAGCGGTGAGATGCGACGTGGTGCCGATACCTTGCGAGGCATAATTAATCTTGCCCGGATTTGCTTTCACATAGTCGATGAATTCCTTCGCCGTCTTTGCCGGAAAATCGGGCCGCACCAGCAGCACATTGGCGATCGAGGTCATGATCGCCACCGGTTCGAACTGCGCCGGATCGAAATTCATCTTCTTGTAAAGCAACGGATTGACCGTCAACGGCGCGGGCTGGGCAGCCAGCAAAGTATACCCGTCGGGATCTGAGTTGAACACGAACTCTGCACCGATATTGCCGGCGGCACCGGCACGATTCTCCACAATGACCGGCTGACCGAGCCTCTGGTGCAGTCCTTCGGCAACAATGCGGGTGACCGTGTCAACGCCGCCTCCGGCCGGCACACACACGACGATCTTGATTGGTTTGTTCGGGAAACTGGCCGCGGCGTCTTGCGCCAACGCGCCCGACATAAGAAGCAACATGGACGAAATCAAAGCAAAAAGTGTACGCACTCTTAATCCTCCCTTCATCGCTCTTTTTTAGTCTTATGCAACGCGGGCTAGCTTTTGCGCCGGCAGCTTGAGGTTAAACACCTTCACCGCATTGCCGCCAAGGATATTGCGCTTGGCCTGCTCGCCCAGGAACGGCAAGTCATAAATGGTCGACGGCAGATCGAAGTCCCAGTGTGGGTAGTCCGAAGAGTAAAGTAGCTGGGTTTCCGCATTGATCATCCGGAACGTATGTTCCAGTGCCGCCATGTCGGCCATTTCCATCGGTTGCGATGAAAAATACATGTCGCGCATGTATTCACTCGGCTTTTTCTTCAGTGCGGGGGCTTCCGATGAGCGCATCATGTATTCGTTGTCGAAGCGCTGCATCATGAAAGGCACCCAGGCCAGACCGCTTTCGACCCAAAGGACCTTGAGTTTTGGAAATCGCTCCGGCAGGCCGTTCATCACCCAATTGGCGAGATGAACCATGTTGTAGAAGACGAACCCGAGCGCATGAACCGAGATGAACTGATTCATCAAGCCGACAGTCTGGTCGCTCCAATTGTAACCGGCATGGAATGCCAGCGGTAGATTCATCTCTTCCAGCAAGGCGTAGGTCTTCATGTAGGAATTGTGATGAACAGGTCGGTAACGTGCCGACGTCACCATGAATCCTACGACGCCTTTCTTCTGGCCGAATTCCTGCACCATCCGGAAGGAAGCTTCCGCGTCGTTGAACGGCAGATAGAGCATGGAGCGGATGCGCGGCTCGTGCGCTAATACGCGCTCGGTTAGCCAGCGATTATAGGCACGCGCCAGCGCGACCTCGACCTCGACTTGGGGATGCAGGCCCAATTGCAGCATTGGAGTCGGAAACATGATGGCCACATCGATGCCGATGGCGTCCATCCAGCGTCGCGTGAGTGAGATGTCGCGTTGCACGCCGGTATCCGTCTTTTCCAGTCCACGCACTGCGTAGCGCATGACGCGCCCGCCCATGTCCTGATAGCCGACACCGGCGGGCAACATGCCGACGCTCTTCGCGCTCGCCTGCCGGGCGCTACGGGCGAGCTGCTGCAGCACCGGATCGTCCATGTATTCGAGGATCTCATCGAGCGCCTCACTTTCGTAGTGATGCGAGTCGACATCAACGATCGGAAAATTTTTGTAGCCGCGTTCGCTCGCTTGTTTTGACGCGTGCGCAAGCAGCTTCGAAGTATCGAATTCCTCAACTGCCATGCGGCGGGAATCGCTGAGCGGAAGGTCCATGGTTTTCTTGTTCCTTTAGCGACCCGACCAGGCTTGCCACATGCCAAGTTCGAAAAGTTGCAGGTTAACTGCGCTGAGCATGGCGGTGACCGTAACCATCACCTCGGTAGCAGTCACGGCATCTGACGCGAAGGCGGACAACGCGCCATCACATTCCGCTGCACGCTCTGCATAGAGTCGCACCGCTTTGGTGAGCATATCCTGGATGTCAGCGTCGCTCGGACGCTCCAGTGTATCAACTTGTGACGACATAGATGTCCTCCCCGCGTCGGACGACCTTGAAACTTTTCAACCGCAGGCTCCGGTCGGCGGCGCATTCGCCCGTCTTGAGATCGTATTCGTAGCCGTGCCAGGGGCACACGAAATGGATTTGTTTGTCTGAGAACCGCTGGCCACTCCACGTGCGGTCGGAAGCGATCACATCCTCGACCTTGTGCATCATGATGCCTTCGCAGGCCGGCCCGCCCTGATGCACACACAGGTTCTCGTAGGCATAGAACTCACCCTGCCAATGGAACACGCCGATTTCGAGCCCGCCATGGGAAACGATGCGGCGCTCGCCATCGGGAAACTGTGCAACTTTGGCAACAAATACTTCCGGCATTTAGCCCCGGCTCCGGTCCAATGAATATCGGAAAAGTATGGCACCGAACCGCACAGGGCGGCAACGAAGCGGCTTCGCGGAAACAAGAGCCAGGGTTGCAGCCATCCGCATTGTGAAAGAACCCGGCATCCCGCAAGGTTGACGCAATCGGGAAAGGTTGCCTGGTGGAATCAGTTGGACTCCTTATCGCCACTGCGGGTGCTTTTCTGCTGGCCGGCTTTGTAAAAGGCGTCATCGGTCTCGGGCTGCCGACGGTGTCCATCGGCCTGTTGGGGCTGTTGATGACGCCGGCACAGGCGGCCGCGATCCTGGTCGTCCCGTCGCTGGTCACCAATATTTGGCAGGCCGCGGTCGGCGGTGAGTTGTTGGCACTGGCACGGCGGCTGTGGCCGATGCTTGCCGGTATCTGTTTTGGCACATTTACCGGCGCGGCATTGCTACCGCACGACGATAGCGGGCAGGCAACCGTCTGGCTTGGCTTGGCCCTCGTGCTCTACGCAGCGTTCGGCCTGGTCAAAGGGCATTTCGCGGTGCCGAAGCGTGCGGAAATTTGGCTCGGGTTGCTTGTAGGATCGGCGACCGGCGCGATCACGGTCGCAACCGGCATATTCGTCATGCCTGGAACGCCGTATATCCAATCGCTGAAATTCGACCGCGACAAAATGGTCCAGGCACTCGGCCTGTCGTTCACCGTGTCCACCATCACGCTGGCGTTTGCCCTCGTCTATGGTGGCCAGGTG
Source organism: Pseudolabrys sp. (assembly GCA_049674125.1). GTDB lineage: Bacteria > Pseudomonadota > Alphaproteobacteria > Rhizobiales > Xanthobacteraceae > Pseudolabrys. Next base: position 5,482 of record JBATYN010000204.1, read on the forward strand.
CGAACCTCACTCGCGTGGCCTTCAATTGTTGCTCTCGCCGCTGCACTTGTCGGGATGTGGCTGGGACAACTCATGCGCGGAAAAGTGAAGCCCGAAACGTTTCGGCTGTGTTTCTTCATTGGGCTGTTGTTCCTTGGCGCGCATCTGGCGCTGCGCGGACTCTTTTGATCGCTTGGGCGAGCCACGTAAATTGCGCAACTAGCCCTTTGCTGTTTTGCGCTTCGTCGTCCGTTTCGGAGCCTTAAGCCGCGGATCGGGACGGTTGCTTTGCAGCGTCGACTGGATCGCCTCGCGCAGCAGCTTGTATTTTGATTTCGACCATCCGGCGACGTGAATGTCGGCCAATAACTTCGCCGACTTTCCGAACACCACGATTCGGTCGCCGACACCGATCGCTTCTTCCAGCTGATGTGTAATGAGAACAGCGGTCGAACCGCATTCGCGCGCAAGCTTGAGAAACGTCTCGCGCAGTTCTGCCGCGGTCACTTCATCGAGATGCCCGAAAGCTTCATCTGCCAGCAGAATGTCGGGCTCCACCGCGAAGGCGCGGGCGATCGCCACACGCTGGCGCATGCCGCCCGATAATTCGTGCGGATAGGCATTGGTAAAATGCCCGAGGCCCAGCCGGTTGAGCCAGGTCAGCGCTCGCTCGCGCTGCTCCTCTTCGGGCATCCCGATAAGCTCGAGCGGCAGCCGCGCGTTGTCGAGGGCCGACCGCCACGGTAGCAGCCGGTCCTGCTGGAAAACGGTCGCAATCCGGCCGCGGAAATGATCAAAGTCAGCGTGCGGCTGCTTGTCGCCAATATGGATCGACCCTTCGCTGGGTGCCTCCAATCCGATCATCAGATCGAAGAATGTGGATTTGCCGCAGCCGGTCTGGCCGACGATTGCCACGACTTCCTTCGGCGCAATGGTGAGGTCTAATCGATCGATTGCGACAACCGACTGGCCGGTCGTTGTCTGCCGGAAGACTTTGCGCAAGCCGCGCACCTCGATGGGCGCCGGGCCGCTCATGTGCGCCACCGCAAGACGCGGGCCTCGACACGCGCGACCATTGCTTCGAGCAGAAATAGCAACCCGACCAGTACAAGTGTCCAGGCGAAAACGTCGGCGACTGAGAACAGCTCCTGAGCCACCGATAATTGGTGCCCGATGCCGGTCACCGCGCCAACCAGTTCGGCAATCGTAACGACGCGGATCGCCAGACTGATGTTAACTTTCCAGCTGGTGAATATCGTTGGGACGATCGCCGGCAGCATCAGCTTGTAGAAATATTGCCAGGTCGTCGGCCGAAACGACTGCATCATGTGACGCAATTCGCGCGACACCCCGCGCATCGCGTCAAGCGTATCGATCAGGAATACCGGGCCGCAAACCACCACCAGGACAAAGCCGATACGGAATTCGACGCCGGGGAACCACAGCACTGCGAACAATATCCAGGATACCACGGGGACTGCCATGAACAGGCGCACCATTGGATGCAGGTATTTGTCGAGCGTGTCCGAACGGTACATCGCCATTGCCAGAGCAAGGCCCAACACAAACGAAGCGAAGAGCGCCGCGACCACGCGCGCCAGTGTCACGACAATATCGATTAGCGTAATCGTTGCGAAGCTTCTCGCGATGCGCACGAAGCTCGGAACGGCGAAGGGTGGAATCCCCAGGTAGGGCGCCAGATGGGACAGCGCCTCCCAGGCAATCGCGAAAACGAGAAGGGAGACGAGAGTCTGGCGCGGAAAAGTCAGGACCGGGACAGGCTCGCCCAGCTCCTCATGGGGCATAGATGATCTTTTCGTCGGGCATCTTTTCGTAGAAGCCTGCTTTTACCGCGCGCTGCATCATGTCGGTGATGGTCTTGCGCGTCGCCGGCTCCCACGCCGGCTTGATGATCATTTGCAGGCGTTTGCTTTGCAGGGCGGCCGTCAGGATGCCCGGCGGCAGCTTGAGCGTGTCGTTGGCGATCTTGTCGGCGTCGGCCGTGTTTGATTGCAGGAAGGCAGCGACATCTTGCAGCGCGGCTACGAGCATGTTGGGTGCGCCAGGATTTTTCGCGATTGCATCGGCGCGCATCGCCGTGACGATTTCCCAGCCATCTTCGCCGCTGATTTCCTTCCAGCCTTGCGCACCATTGAAAATCACGTGCCAGCCCGGATTTTGCTTGGCGATAATGCTCGCAAGCGGTTCGATCACCAATGCGGCGTCGACACGGTCCGCTTCGAGTTGAGCGCGAGCGACGGCAAAGTTGGCATTGACGACGATGATGTCTTTGCCGAGGTCGATCCCTTTGGCGGCCAGGTACATCTTGGTGACCTGGAATTGTGAGCCGCCCATATCGATTGCGAGTTGCTTGCCTTTCATATCAGCCAGCGACTTGATCTGGTCGTTCTTGCTGAAGATCACGAGGTCGGCGAGCGTAAAACCTGTGCCGATAATGCGAACCGGGACGCCTTCCTGATAAAGTTTCTGCAGGATCGTTGGGCCGCCGATCAGCACGTCGGTTTCGCCGGTGGCAAAGCCGGCATAGAAAGCCGCAATCGACGGATAGGCGTGAATGTCGAGTTCGAAGCCATGTTTGGCGTCGAAGCCTTGCGCCTTCATGATGTTCCACACCAGTGGATTGAAGACCGGCAGTGTCAGGCTGGACACTTTGATGACGGGCTTTTGCTGCGCCCACGCAGCTGGCGGCATAGACCCGGCTACCGCAATTGCAACAACGGCGGTCAGCGCGGCGAGGCCGCGTCGAGACAGGCTGAACATGGACAATTCCCCCTCGTGGTCGTCCGGACTGTGATCTTGCGCGTCACATGGCCGGAACGCGAGCACGACTTTACTCCGCTTTCGTTTGCGTGCAAATAATTGGCAGCAGCGTTTGGAGGGCGTGATGCCGTACATCACTGCGCATGACGGGACGCGGCTTTATTACGAAGAGGCCGGACGCGGCACCCCGGTGATCTTTGTGCACGAGTATGCGGGCGACTACCGCACCTGGGAAATGCAGATGCGGTACTTCTCGCGCGCGCATCGCTGCATCACCTACAGCCAGCGCGGTTATCCGCCATCGGATGTGCCGGCCAACGCAGCACAATACAGCCAGAACATCGCACGTGATGACGTGATCGCGCTGATGGACTCTCTAAAAGTCGACAAGGCGCACGTGGTTGGCCATTCCATGGGGGCGTACACTGCATTGCATGTCGGTATCCATGCGGGCGCGCGCTGTATTTCCGTCGTGGCCGCTGGTTGCGGCTGGGGCTCGACGCCTGACGCAAAGAAACGTGAAGAAATGAAGGCGCTTGCCGCGGAGACCGGCAAAATGTTTGCCGAGGAAGGCATCGCAGCGGCGGCGGCGAAATATGCCGACGCACCTATGCGCCAGGCCCAAAAGAACAAGGACCCGCGTGGCTATGCCGAATTCGCGCGCATGCTGTCCGACCATTCGGCGGAAGGGCATGCTCAGACGATGTTCAATCTCCAGCTCAAACGGCCGACGCTGTGGGAGATGGAGGCGGCGCTGAAGAAATTTTCTGTGCCGCTGCTGATTGTTGTAGGCGACGAAGATGAGCCTTGCATCGACGGCAGCGTCTTCCTCAAGCGCACGGCGCCGACTGCCGGCCTGCTGGTGATCCCGCGCTCTGGTCACAATATCCCAACCGAAGAGCCCGCCGCGTTCAACGCGGCTCTCGCCGACCTGTTCGCTGCGGCGGAAGCCGGCCGCTGGCTCGCGCATAAATCATCAAAATAAAGAATCGGGAGTATCGCGATGGACCTCAAGCTCAAGGGCAAAACCGCGCTGGTCACTGGCGGCAGCGAAGGCATTGGCAAGGGCATCGCCCGCATGCTCGCAAAGGAAGGCGTCGACGTGGCGATTTGCGCGCGGCGCAAGGAACCGCTTGAGGCTACGGCAAATGAAATTGCCATGGAAACCGGACGCAAGATCGTCGCGATCCCGGCTGATTTGCGCCAGGACGCTGATGCCAGGAATTTCATTGAGCAGGGCGCCAAGGCGCTCGGCCGTGTCGATATCATCGTCAACAACGCCGGCTCGGCGGCCGGCGGTGTCATCGAACATCTGACGGAAGATGATTGGGAAAAAGGCCTTCAGCTTAAATTTATGGGCTACGTGCGCTGCCTGCGTTACGTCCTGCCGCTCATGGTCAAGCAAGGCGGCGGTCGCGTCGTAAATCTGATCGGAAATGACGGCGTCAAGCCGTCCTATTGGGAAATCTGCCCGGGAGCCGCGAATGCTGCAGGACAGAACCTCACGCTCTCGCTCGCCGGCCAGTATGGCAAGGACGGGATCAGTTTCGTCGCCGTTAATCCCGGTCCCGTGCGCACCGAGCGCTGGGCGGGGCTGGTCAAGGCGATGTCGCGCGATATGAAGATCTCATATGAGCAAGCCGACAAGCTCGCGCCTGCCTCGATCCCCATGGGACGCATCGCGGAAGTCGATGAGGTTGCGGCTTTAGTCGTGATGTTGGCCTCGCCGATGATGCAAATGGTCAATGGCACGATGATCGAAATCGACGGCGGCCAGGACAAGCCGCTCATGGACCGATTCCGCGACAAACCAATAGGCTGAGCTCGATGCCAACCTGGACGTGCAAAGGACTTATCTGACAGTGTAGGATAGCGGCATTGAGGGAATGAACGCATGAAGACGCTGTCGCGCGAAAAGCTGAAGGTCGTGGCGGCCCGGGCGGACGCGTCCGAGCAGGGGAGTTATGTCCTCGACGAGCAGGCGGGATTTCTCATGCGCGCCGCCATGCAGCGGCATACGTCGATATTTACGTCCCGCATGATTGAAGGCTTGACGCAGACCCAATTCGCCTCCCTCGCCAAGTTGCACGAAGTCGGTCCCTGTTCGCAGAATCATCTCGGGCGATTGATCTATCTCGATGCGGCCACCATCAAAGGTGTGGTCGACAGGCTGCACCTGCGCGGCCTCGTCACGGCACTCAGTGATCCGAAAGATCGGCGCCGCCGCGCGGTGGCGTTGACCGCGCGCGGGCGTGAAGTGACGGAAGCCGCCATGCTCGTCGCCGCCGAAATAACCGCCGCGACACTGACGCCGCTGACTGCGGACGAGCAGCGCACAATCGCCAAGCTGCTGCGCAAGCTCGGTTAAGTTACCAGAGGCCCTTCAACCGCCCGCCGTCGAGGTTAACCGACACGCCGGTGATGTAGCTCGCCCGCTCGGAACACAGGAAGACGGTTGCGTTGGCGAGCTCTTCCGGCTTGCCCATGCGGCCGAGCGAGTTTTTCTTCGCCGCGACTTTCCGTGCTTCGGCTTCGCTCGTTACGCCGAATTCTTTCTTCATGCCTTCGGTGTTGCGGACCCAAAGATCGGTCGCTACCCAGCCCGGACAGATTGCGTTGACCAGTATATTGTCCTCTCCGAATTCCTCCGAAAGCGATTTTGTCAAATTCAATAGCGCGCTGTTGGTCATGGCGCTGCCAAACATGTAGGGATCAGGTTCTTTGCCGGCGCCACCGATCGTATTGACGATGCGGCCCCATTTTTGGGCTTTCATCATCGGGTAGACGGCGCGGATCGCCCGCATGAAGCCGAACAGCTTGGTTTCCAGCTGCGTCTTGAGTTCGTCATCCTTGATCGCTGAAAAACGGCCCGAATACATCTGGCCGGCATTGTTGACGAGAATATCCACGCCGCCGAGCTTCTGCGTCGCGGTATCAATCATTTGCGCGATGTCAGATTCCTTCGTCATATCGGCAACGACAGCGTGCACTTCACCACCAGTGCGCTTGGTCAATTCATCGCGCGCCTTTTCGAGCTTCTGCTGATTTCGCCCGGTGATCAGCACGCGTACGCCTTCCTCAAGAAATTGCCGCGCGGTCTCAAAGCCGATGCCGCTCGAGCCGCCGGTGACGACTGCGCGGCGACCTTTGATTCCCAGATCCATCTCACTCTCCCGTTGACGCCCTCAGGCGCAGCATAGAGTATCGCTCGCGGCAGCAATGCAAGAAGAAAACGAGGAACGCAATGCAGCTCGGCCTTCACGGCAAGGTCGCTGTAGTCACCGGAGCCTCGCGTGGCATCGGCAAGGCTGTAGCTCAGGCGTTGTTGGAGGAAGGATGCGCGGTTGCAATTTGCAGTCGCAACGCCGCGCAACTTGAGGCCGCGGTAGCCGAGCTTTCGAAAAAAGGCCGTGCCCTCGGCGTGCCGACCGATGTCACCGACGAAACCGCGGTGAAGAGGTTTATCGATGCGGTGCTCAAGGAATTTGGCCGCATCGATATTCTCGTCAATAATGCCGGCACGCATCTGCGCGGCACCGTGGAAACGACAACGCTCGATATTCTCGAACGTCAGTTGCGCGACAAGGTGTTCGGCTTTTTTACGATGATAAAGGCCGTGCTCCCCGGTATGAAGGCACAACGCGACGGCCGGATCGTCAACATTGTAGGGCAGGCGGCGCGTCACCCGCATCCGGACCGATTTCCATCCGGCGTTACGAATGCTGCGCTGATGGCAATGACCAAGTCGGTGGCGGATTCAGTCGCGCGCGAGAACATCCGCGTCAACGCAGTGTGCCCGCAATATATCGAATCCGAGTTGCTCGCTTCGCTCATTCAGAAAGAGATGCGCGAACGCGGCGTCGATCGCGCAACCGCGGCGGCGGGCTTTACGCGCGCCAATCCGCTCGGGCGCACGGGTCGCCCCGACGAGGTTGCTGATCTGGTCGCGTTTCTTGTTTCCGATTGCGCCGGTTTTGTTGCCGGCAATGCGGTCAGCATTGACGGCGGTTATCATCGTTACGTGTTCGGGTGAGAGTAATATGCAGCTTGGATTGACCGGCAAAGTTGCGCTTATCACCGGCGGGACCAGCGGCATTGGCCTGGCAATTGCCCAGACGCTTGCGGCGGAGGGCTGCCACGTCGCTATTTGTGGACGGGACGAGGCCAAGCTCAATAAGGCCGTTGCCGCGATTAAGTCGTCCAATACCAAGGGTTTCATCGCCGACATTTGCAAGCCGGGCGACGTCGCCGCGCTCGTCGAAAGTATAAACAAGGCCTTTGGCGGCATCGATATTGTGGTCAGCAACGCCGGTACTCACCTGCCGGGCCGCATTGATGAAGTTGCGGGTGACGCACTCCTGCGCCACTTCCAGACCAAGGTGCTTGGCGCATGGGAACTGGCGCGGTGCGTGGTGCCGGTGATGAAACAGCGCGGTGGCGGGCGCTTCATCGTCATCATCGGTCAAGCCGGAAAGGTGCCGCAGGCGAACGCCATCGCTTCGACCGTAATCAACGCGGCGCAACATGCATTCGTGAAGTCGCTGTCCGATGATCTCGCGCCGCACGGCATCCTCGTGAATGCCGTGTGCCCCAGCCGCATCAAGAGCCCGCTCACTCACGCGCTCGGGACGTTACACAATGAGGTCTATTACGGTCGTAGCCTCGAGCAGCAGGAGAGCAAGTGGGGCGCCGAGGTGCCGCTTGGCCACTGGGGCACGCCTGAAGATATCGCGAAGGCGGTGGCCTTCCTCGCCTCGGAGCGCGCCGCTTTCATTGTCGGAGCCAATATCGATGTCGATGGTGGCCATCAGCGGTCGATTTTCTAGTGAGGGACGGCATGATCGACCTGCGGCACGTCTCCAAGACCTTCCGTAAAAGGAATGAACTCGTCGATGCGGTGTGCGATCTCAGCCTGACCATCGCGCAAAAGGAAATCGTTGCGATCATCGGACCGAGCGGATGTGGCAAATCTACGCTGCTCAATATGGTTGCTGGCCTTTATCCGCCGTCGAGCGGTTCCATTATTTACAAGGGCACGCGCGTGTCCGACGTCAACACCGACGTCGGCTATATGACGCAGAAAGACAATCTTCTGCCGTGGCGCACCGTTCGGGACAATATTGCATTCCCGCTTGAACTCGCAGGTGTCGCAAAGCCGGAACGTGCCGACCGCGCCGATCAGGTGATCAAGCATGTAGGCCTCGATGGTTTTGCGCATCGCTATCCGCATGAGCTGTCGGGTGGCATGCGCAAGCGCGCATGTCTCGCGCGCATGCTGCTGTACGGTGCGGAAACCGCTTTGCTCGATGAGCCATTCGCTGCACTCGATGCGCAATTGAAGCTCGCGATGCACGACCTGTTGCTCAAGCTTGCTGCCGAGACCGGGCAAACCGTGGTGCTGGTCACCCACGACCTCATGGAGGCGGTGACGCTTGCCGACCGCGTTCTGGTTTGCACGCGGCGTCCGGCCATGCTGGCACTTGAGCAGCACATCGCGCTCAAGCGACCGCGCGATGTGCTCAATGTTCGCTTCACGGCCGAGTTCAAGGAGCTCTACGACGCGCTCTGGGAGCGTCTGCGCGTCGAATATCACGAGGAGCGGGTATGACCGCACCCGATGTCGATGCCGTGACGACCGACCTTCGGGACAGTTCCTCGCCCAGGTTCGGCAGCGGCTTTATGGTGATCTGCCAGGTCGTGCTCGGCCTCGTTTTTTTGTTGCTATGGCAGGGCGCCTCAGGCCGTCTCGTCGATAGCTTCTTCATTTCCAACCCTCTCGAAGTCGGGACTCGGCTCATGGGATGGATTGCCGATGGTTCGCTGTTCCTGCACATCTGGGCGACGGTCTACGCCACCGTCATGGGTTTCCTCGTCGGCTCCGTTGGTGGGCTTATTCTCGGCATTTGGCTCGGCGTTTCGCCTTTCACCAGCCGGCTGCTCAATCCATACCTGAATGCGCTCAACGCCCTGCCTAAAGTCGCTCTGGCGCCGCTATTTGTGCTGTGGTTCGGCCTCGGAATTGAATCCAAGGTCGCACTCGCAGCCGTGCTGGTGCTGTTTCTGGTTTTTCTGAACACCTATGCGGGTGTGCGGGAGGTCGATCAGGATCTCATTGACGGCGCACGCCTGATGAAAGCGACGCGCACGCAAGTCATCACCAAGGTGATCATCCCTTCGGCAATGTCTTGGGTTTTCGCGGGGCTGAAAATTTCCGTGCCCTATGCGCTTATCGGCGCGGTGCTGGGTGAAATGATCGCGGCCAATCGGGGGCTGGGCTACCTCGTACAATTCTCAGGCTCGCAATTCGATTCCGCTGGCGTTTTCGCCGTGCTGATCGTGATCGCACTACTTGCCGTTGCACTTAATTTCCTCGTCGAAATCGTGCAGCATCGCATGGAGCAATGGCGGGTCGTGGGCCGTTGAACAAAAACAATCGGGAGGACGCGCTATGAATTTATGGAAGATGGCCGCCGTCGCCGCGGCCACGTTAATAAACGGCGCGGCGTCGGCCGAAACCGTCAAGATCACCAATATCGGCCACGGCTATTATTCCGGCGCGCTCTATGTCGCGGTGCAGGAAAAGCTATTCCAGAAATACGGGCTTGAGCCGGATATTTCATACGTGCAGGGCGGCCCGCTTGCGCTGCAGGCCGTACTCACAAAGCAGGCCGACGTGGGTATCCTGTCATATGAGCACGTGCTCACGGTTGCGGTGCAGGGCAAACGAGTTGTCGCCTTCTTCAACATCGCAAACCGTCCGGTAAACAACGTCATCGCCAGCGACAAGCTGATGGCGGGTGCTGAGAAGCTCAGCGTCGCTGACAAAATCAAGAAGCTGAAGGGTCAGCGCGTCGCCATGCCGTCGGCGAACGGTTCAGGCGAAAAGATGCTCGGCGTATTGGCGAAAAAATACGGTCTCACCTTGCCGGGCGATATCTCTGCTGTGTACCTCGGTGCCGAGGCGCCGTCATACGTCGCGGCGTTTCAGAAAGATCTGATCGATGCCGCGCTGCCGTTCGAGCCCGCCGGCGTCCTGGTGCAGCAGTCCGGCAAAGGCAAAATCTATCTCAATATGATGAACGGTGAGATTCCTGAATTCCGCAATATTCTTTTTATGACGCTGGCGACTCATCCCGACATTATGAAGGAAAAGCCTGAGATGCTGCGGAAGGTTGCGCAGGTGTTTTCCGAAGCGCAGAAAATATTAAAGGACGACCCGAAGCGGGGCATGGCGATCATGGCCAAGGAATATTCGACCATGACACCCGAGACCAACGCAGAGGCCTACAAGACGGTGAGCCAGATTTGGACCAGCACCGGCCAGATCACGGAAGCACAAGCGCGCGCTACGTT
>JBATYN010000205.1:0-2053 GCA_049674125.1 Pseudolabrys sp.
ATATGGTCGGACACCCAGCCGAAGAACGGCCGCGTGAGACCATTGGTGATGCGATCGATCGTGAGCGCGAGCGGCAATGCGGCCAGACCGAAGACCGTGACCTTGGTGACGCCGAAGTCGCGCGAGAACGAGGCGAATTGCGAGATGATCATCAGCCCGCCGGTCGACATCATGGTCATCATGAAGAACATCAGCCAGAACACTTTCGTCTTCAGCATCTCGGCAGGCATGACATCCTTCGCCGTCGACGTGACGGTGGGTTTTGGAAGTTTGTCGGTTGACTGCGGCATTCGCATCGGCAGTGCGGCGGCGGCCCCGACGATGCCGAGGATGATGCCGAACACGACCAGCGTGTGCTGGTAGCCGGCCGTCGTCATCATTGAATTGATCGGGAACGTGGTGAGAATGGCGCCGAAGCCATAGCCGGCAGCGACCATTCCTGTGGCAAAACCGCGCCGGTCCGGGAACCAGCGCACCATCAGGCCGATGATGCCGATATAGACGATGCCGGTGCCAACGCCGCAGAGCAGGCCATAAGTGAAGTAAAGGCTCGTCAGGCTGGTGGCATACGCCGATGTGATCCAGCCGGCGCCCGACATCAGGCATCCGACGGCGATGAGCAGCCGCGGACCAAATTTATCAACCAAATAGCCCTGAACCGGCGACAGCCAGGTTTGCAGAATGATCAAAATCGAGAACGTCCACTGGATATCAGCCAGCGATGCTCCAAGACCGTCCTGAAACGATTTTGTGAAAAGCGTCCAGACGTATTGTGGGCTGGATATCGACATCATCGCGATGATGCCCAGCACGAGCTGGATCCAGCGCGTCGAAGCAGTCGCCGGCACTGCCAGCGGTTGCGAAATTGCGGTCATTTTTTGTGCTCCCTCATCCCTCGCGACAATTGCATCCGATTAGGTCTCCCAACGCAAGATGCGGACCAGATAAAACAACGCGTGATCCCCTTGAAATTACGTTGGAAAATTGGCTGGCATTCGGCTTCGAGGCCGTTGCTGCTCGATGTTGCGCCTCCTGCCCATAATTTCGGCGCGATATTCCGCTTACTATGGCGGCAGTCTTTTCTGCCGGGCCGGCGGCAAAGGGATATATTGCACACATGGTTTTTCCTCCGTTTGACCCCGCGCCTCCGCCGTTCCGGCGTCGCTTCAAGGCGATCCCGGTCCGCACCCTGCTGCCCAACCTGATCACGTTGCTCGCGCTTTGCGCCGGGCTGACGGCGATCCGTTTGGCGGTGGAGAGCAAGCTTGAGTGGGCGCTCGCCGCAATCGTGTTCGCTGCGCTGCTCGACGGGATCGACGGCCGTATCGCGCGCCTGCTCAAGGGCACGTCCCGCTTCGGCGCCGAACTCGACAGCCTCGCCGACTTCGTCAATTTCGGCGTGGCGCCCGCGTTGATCTTATATTTTTGGGGATTGCACGATCTCAAATCGGCCGGATGGATTGCCGCGCTGGTGTTCGCGATTTGCGCCGGTCTTCGGTTGGCGCGTTTTAATGTGATGATCGACGATCCGAATAAACCGGCGTGGGCGGGGAATTTCTTCACCGGGATTCCCGCACCGGCCGGTGCCATCACCGTGCTGCTGCCGATCTACGTGAATTTTCTTGGCGTGTCGGACGGCCTTGTCGCGGTGTGGTTCACGTTCTTCTATACGCTCTTGATCGCGCTTTTGATGGTATCCCGTCTGCCGGTGTTTTCCGGAAAGCGTGTCGGAAAACGCGTGCCGCCAGAAATGGTGTTGCCGGTTTTTGTCGCGGTGGTTTTATTTTTTGCATTGCTGGTGAGCTATCCGTGGCAGGTGCTCACCGTCGGCACACTCGCTTATCTGGCGTGCCTGCCGCTCGGCTGGCTGTCCTATCGTGAATACCAGCGCAAGGACATTGCCGCCGCGGCCACGACTGCCGATGCCTCATTTCCCCACGAGACAACGGCTGGCCAGGATCTCGATAAAGACCGGCCGTCGCGCCTGAACTGACGTCAGTTCTTGGCGAGCGGATAACCCGGCATGAGATCGTAGGGGTGCGCCCAGCCGGGC
>JBATYN010000206.1:0-3570 GCA_049674125.1 Pseudolabrys sp.
CCTCAGGATGAGGCCTGCTAGCACTGCGCGGTATGGGTCCCCGCTGGAGCCTGCACTCGGGCCGGCGAAGCCGGACCCGGGTGCAGGGACGAGCGTAAACCCACAGGGCGGCGCCGAACCCGAACAACCGTTTGTACGCCAATAGTTAGACGTCCAACCATATGCGTCGTGAACCCCCGGTTCGCGGCGCTTTTCTTTGTCGGGAAGGTCAGGCATTCTAACGGCAACAATAAACAATGTTGTTCAGGGGAGGACCAGAATGAACCGCGTATTACTTGCCGGCGCCGCCTTATTGACGGCGGCCTTGCTGCCTGCGGGCGCCAGCGCCGAGGAAACGATCAAGATCGGCCTCATCAATTCCTATTCCGGCCAGTTCGCCGACACGGGGGCGCAGATCGATAATGGCATCAAGCTCTATATGAAGCAGCATGGCGACACTGTCGCCGGCAAGAAGATCGAAATCATCCGCAAGGATACCGGCGGCCCGAACCCGGACGTCGCAAAGCGCCTGGCACAGGAACTCGTCGTGCGCGACAAGGCTGATATCATTGCCGGCTTCACACTGACTCCCGAAGCGCTCGGTGCGTCGGGCGTCGCGACCGAAGCCAAAAAGTTCATGGTAGTCATGAACGCCGCAACGTCGGTTGTCACCGAGAAATCGCCTTACATTGTGCGCGTCTCATTGACGTTGCCGCAGATCAGCGAAACGCTCGGCACCTGGGCGGCCACTAAGGGCAAGGTCAAGAAAGCCTATACGATGGTGACCGACTACGGCCCCGGCATCGATGCCGAACAGGCTTTCCAGCGCGCGTTCAAAGCTGCTGGCGGCGAGATTGTCGGCTCCGTTCGCATGCCGATCGCGAACCCGGACTTCTCCGCTTTCGTGCAACGTGCAAAGGATCTCAATCCGGAATCGATTTTCGTGTTCGTTCCGGGCGGCGCCCAGCCAGGCGCAATTGGCAAGGCCTTTGCCGAACGGCAAATGGACCCCAAGAAGATCAAGATCCTGTCGACCGGTGAACCAGTGGACGAAACTGCAATCAAAAGTCTCGGCGATCTCGCGCTGGGACGCATCAGCGCCTGGCACTACGACTACAATCATAAGTCCAAGGCGAACGCAGACTTCGTGAAGGCCTTCAACGCCGAATACAAGCGCAACCCGGACTTCTTCGCGGTTGGCGGCTATGACGGCATGCACCTCATCTATGAGGCGCTCAAGAAGACCGGCGGCAAGACCGATGGTGACGCCCTGGTCGGTGCAGCCAAAGGGATGAAGTGGGAAAGCCCGCGCGGACCCGTCTCAATCGATCCGGCAACCCGCGACATCGTACAGAATGTCTACATTCGCCGGGTGGACAAGGTCGGCAATAACATCGTGAACGTCGACATCGACACGGTCGCGAACGTGAAAGACCCGACCCACAAGTAAGCCACCCTAGGTAGAAAGACTTCCGAATGGGGCGACCGCAAGGTCGTCCCATTCATCGCATAAGCCTCAATAGCCTCGCGCTTTACCCCGCTCATTCCCGCGCAAGCGGGAATCCAGTACCTTGAGTCTTTGAGACGAGCGTTTTTCATCTGGGTCCCCGCTTTCGCGGGGACGAGCGGAGACACAACCGGACTCGGGCCCCACCATGCTTCCTCCGGTCTTCGGTGTGCTGTTCGACGGCATCGCCTACGGCATGCTGCTGTTCGTGCTGTCGGTCGGGCTGTCGGTCACGCTCGGCCTGATGAATTTCGTCAATCTCGCGCATTGCGCTTTCGCCATGCTCGGCGGCTACGTCACCATCACGCTGGTCAATGAATTCCAGTGGCATTTTTTGGCAACACTGCCGATTGCTTTCTCGGCGGCGGCGATCGTCAGCATTGCGCTCGAACGTACGCTTTACCGCCGGCTCTATCGTGCAAGCGATCTCGACCAGGTGCTGCTCACCATTGGCCTTGCTTTCATCTCGGTTGCGATCGCGGCCTACATTTTCGGAACGATCCAGCAACCGGTCGAGACCCCTGCCGTGCTGCGCGGCTCGATCGGATTTTTTGGTCTCGATCTGGCGAAATACCGGCTGTTCCTGATCGGCGTTGCGCTGGTGGTCACGCTGCTGCTGGTCGCGGGCCTCGAATACACGCGCTTCGGCGCGCAGGTCCGCGCGGCCGTCGATAACCAGCGCATGGCGCGCGGGCTTGGCATCGACGTCGACCGCACATTCGCCTCGACATTTGCGCTCGGCTCCGGCCTTGCCGGGCTCGGCGGTGCGCTGGCAATCGAGATTGTCGGCCTCGATCCGAATTTCGCCTTCACCTATCTGGTCTACGTTCTGATCATCGTGTCGGTCGGCGGGCTTGGGTCGATCGCCGGTTCGTTCGCCGCCGCCATCCTGATTGGCGTCAGCGATGTTGCCGGAAAATATTACGCACCGGAACTCGGCGCCTTTCTTATTTATCTGGTCATGGTCGTGGTGCTGATGTTGCGCCCGGCCGGCCTGTTCGGGAGGCGGTAGCGCATGATCCCGAAAAGTGGGAACCGGTTTTCGGACAAGATCATGCGCCCGAAAGATGCGATGCGCCCATCGCTCGCAATGGCCCGCAATTCCGCTCATCCCCGCGAACGCGGGGATCCAGGGTGGCGAGTTGCTGAGTCAGACGCTATGGCTCTGGATTCCCGCTTGCTCGGGAATGAGCGGAGTGTGCGGGTCGCGCGATGAGCACGAACACAACCACCCTCACCCCGCAAGCCTACCTGCAGGCGCAAAACCGCTGGCATCCGCTTGAAATTGCGTTCTGGCTGGCGACGTTGCTGCCGTTCATCGCGTTTCCCAACTACCTGTCGCTGGCGAGCCAGATCTCGATCACGGCGCTATTCGCGCTCTCACTCGACATTATCCTCGGCTATGCCGGCGTCGTATCGCTCGGCCACGCGGCCTTCTTCGGCATCGGTGCCTATGGCGCGGGCCTGTTCTCGATTTACGTCTGGGGTGAGCCACTGTCGGGCCTGCTGTTCGCCGTGGCGCTGGCGGGAGCGGTCGGTTACGCCGTGAGCTTCATCATCTCGCGCTTCCGCCATTTCACGCTGATCATGATCACGCTCGGCCTCGGTTTGCTCGCCTTCGAGGCCGCGAACCGCGCCCATTGGCTCACGGGCGGCAGCGACGGCCTGCAAGGCGTTTCGATTTGGCCGGTGCTCGGCATCTTCAAATTCGATCTCTACGGGTACACGGCTTACGCCTATTCACTGGCGACGCTTTTCATCGTTTTCCTCGGCACACGGCGGCTGATCAATTCGCCGTTCGGCCTGGCGCTGCGCGGCATCCGCGAAAATTGGGTGCGCATGCCTGCCATCGGCGCCGACAGCCGGGCGCATATCCGAAAGGCCTTCACCATCGCCGCCGCCATCGCCGGACTGGCGGGTGCGGTGCTGGCGCAGACGACGGAAAACGTTTCGCTTGAATCGATCAGCTTCCAGCGCTCGGCCGACGTGCTGGTGATGCTGGTGCTGGGTGGCGCCGGACGGCTTTATGGAGGCCTCGTTGGCGCGGCGATTTTCATGGTAGCGCGCGACCAGTTCTCCGGGAT
>JBATYN010000207.1:0-7169 GCA_049674125.1 Pseudolabrys sp.
GTGGTCCATGGTCGACGCGAAATGATACGGGGCATCGAGATGCGTGGTGCAATGCGTTGAGAGCCGCACCCATTCGAACCCCCAACCCTCGCCGTTCGGCAAATCTTCTTTTTTAAGGCCGGGAAAAAATTTGAGAACGTCGGCGGCAGTTGCCTGATGATCAAGGTATTCGATCTTTGGACCATAGCCCGGAGGGTCAGCCGCCACATCGTTCTCGAGCGGCACGGAAATATCAACTATCTTGCGGGGCATGTTTGTACGTCCATGACGGTGAGGAGAGGCTGATGCCTGCTTATTGGGTTGCACGGTCCAAGATCAATGATCCTGTCGAATACAAGAAGTACACCGATCTGGTGCCCGCTATTATCGCCAAATTCGGTGGCAAGGTGCTGGCGCGTGGCGGGCGTTTTCAGATCATGGAAGGTCCGGACAAATTCCACCGGTTCATCGTGATTGAATTTCCGACTCTGGAGCAAGGCGTGGCCTGTTTCAAATCGCCCGAATACGACAAAGCCGCCGCCTTCCGGCGGAGCGGGGCGGGTGAGGTCGAGACCATCATGGTGGAAGGCGTCTAATCGTCCCACTTCCTGCGGCCGGCCACTGGCGTGGGCAAAATGGTTGGGCTAAAAATTCTACAAAACCACAATAATTTGGGGAGGATTACCATGCCGCCGTACCTGAAATCTCTTCTATTAGCGGCCTCAGTGGGACTGGGGGCTGCATTTGGTGCATTGGTGGCGTTGCCGGCCGTCGCGCAGGACAAACAGCCGATCAAGATCGGCTTCGGCATTGCCGAAACCGGACCGCTCGGGCCAAATGGCAAGTCGGCGCTGCTGGCGATGCAAATCTGGGTTGAGGAGACCAACGCCAAGGGCGGCCTGCTCGGTCGGCAGGTGCAACTCGTCCACTACGACGACCAGAGCAATCCATCGACCGTACCGGGCATTTACACCAAGCTGCTCGACGTCGACAAAGTCGACGTCATTGTCGGCGGCTACGGCACCAACATGCTGGCGCCGGCGATGCCAATCGTCATGCAGCGCAAGAAGACGTTCCTCGGCCTGTACGGCTTGGGTGTGAACACCGATTTCAAATACGACCGCTATTTCGCGATGATCCCATCAGGACCGGAGCCGAAGACCTCGTTCACCAAGGGATTCTTCGACACCGCTATGGCGCAGAATCCGAAGCCTTCGACCGTGGCGATTGTTGCGGCCGACGCGGAGTTTTCGAAGAACGCATCAGACGGAGCGCGCGAAAACGCCAAGAAGGCGGGATTGAAGATCGTCTACGACAAGAGCTACCCGCCCTCGACCACCGACTTCGCTCCTATTGTGCGCGCAATTCAGGCGACCAATCCCGATCTGGTGGTGATCTGCTCCTATCCGGTCGACTCGGTCGGCATGGTGCAGGCCGTGAACGAGGTTGGCTTGAAGCCGAAGATGATCGGCGGCGCGATGGTCGGGCTGCAATCGACTGTATTCAAGACCAAGCTCGGGCCGGCGCTCAATGGCTTCATGAACTACGACTTTTGGCTGCCTGCCAAATCGCTGATGTTCAAGGGTACAGCCGAGTTCTTGCAGAAGTACCAGGATCGCGCCGCGAAGGCGGGGGTGGATGCACTCGGCTACTATATGGCTCCGTTCAGCTATTCGTATTTGGAGGTTTTGGGTCAGGCGATCACTGAAACCAAGAGCGTCGACGACGCCAAGCTTGCCGACGCTATGCGCAAGACGACGTTCAAGACCGTGGTCGGTGATGTTAAATTCGCGCCGAACGGGGAGTGGGCAAAGTCGCGGGTCTTTCAGGCGCAATTCCGTGGCATCAAGGGCAATGGGGTCGACCAATTTAAGAACCCCGACACTTTGGCGATCATCACGCCGGCTGAGTACAAGTCAGGCAACGTGATTTATCCATATGAAAAGGCCCGGCAATAACCTTTCCCACTTTTGCCCACGGCAAAGGCACTAGGACGCGGCAACGAGGCGCAGCCGATTGCATGGTTTTTCGGCCATTCGCAACCGCGCGCGGGTGGACCATTGCACCGGGCGCTGTCATTATCCGCCATCGAAATAAAACGAAGTTCATGGGAGGAGAAAACATGTTGCAAAAGCTTAAGTCCCGGACATCTGCCTGGCTCGCGGGGACGGTGGTTGCCGTCGCGGCCTGCGCGATGTTCGTGGTTTCGGCCACAGCGCAAAACAAGGAGCCGATCAAGATCGGCTTCAGCATGGCGCTGACTGGACCGCTTGCCGCCAATGGCAAGCAGGCGCTGCTCGGCATGAAGATCTGGGAAGATGAGACGAACGCTAAAGGCGGCCTGCTCGGGCGT
Source organism: Pseudolabrys sp. (assembly GCA_049674125.1). Lineage (GTDB taxonomy): Bacteria > Pseudomonadota > Alphaproteobacteria > Rhizobiales > Xanthobacteraceae > Pseudolabrys. The sequence continues at coordinate 2,333 of JBATYN010000207.1, forward strand.
CCGGTCAAGCTCATCTACTACGATGACCAGAGCAATCCTTCGACCGTTCCAGGGATTTACACAAAACTGCTCGACGTCGACAAAGTTGACTTGGTCGTCGGAGGTTATGCAACCAACATGGTTGCGCCCGCGATGCCGGTGGTTATGCAGAAGAAGAAAACGTTCGTCAGTCTCTTCGCGCTCGACGTCAACCACGAGTTCAAATATCCGAAATATTTCTCGGTGCTGCCGACAGGGCCCAAGACCAAGCCGTCATTTACCGAGGGCGTATTCCAGATTGCGCAACAGCAAAATCCGAAACCGGCGACCGTAGCGTTGGCGGCCGAGGACGCAGAATTCTCGCGGAATGCCTGCGAGGGTGCACGCGAGAACGCAAAGACCTTCGGCACGAAGATCGTCTATGACAAGACTTTCCCGCCCGGCACAACCGACTTCTCGCCGATTGTGCGTGCGTTGCAGGCATCGAATGCGGACATCGTGATCCTGTGTTCGTATCCGCTCAGCTCGGTTGGTCTCGTGCTTGCGATCAACGAGCTCAACTACAAGCCGAAGATTATTGGCGGCGCGATGGTTGGCCTGCAGGCTACGGTGTTCAAGAGCAAGCTCGGACCGAAGCTCAACGGCATTATCAACTATGAGACCTGGGTACCGTCCGAGAAGATGATGGCACCGGCTGCAGATTTCTTCAAAAAATACCAGGCGCGCGCGGGAGCCGAGGGCGTTGATCCGCTCGGCTACTATCTCGGCGGCTGGGGTTATGCCTACATCAACTTGCTCGGTGAAGCCGTCACCGCGGCGAAAAGCCTCGAGGACGACAAGGTCGCTGACGCCCTGCGCAAAGGTACGCACAAGACGATCATGGGCGATTGGAGTTACGGCCCGGGTGGCGAATGGACCAAGTCGGGCATGATGCAGGTGCAATATCACGACATCAAGGACGGTGCGGGCCTGGAGACCTGGAAGGGCATGGGTTACCAAACGGTGCTGACGCCGAAGGAATTGGCGACCGGCAAGGTGATCTATCCCTACGAGAAGGCGAAATGATCTAGGCCTTTCTTACGATACAAATAAAAACGGCGCGGGAATGTCCCCGCGCCGTTGTCTTTTGATCGCATCAGTTGCTTGTCCCGGCCATCCACGCCTTATTTGCCGCGAAAGACGTGGATGCCCGGCACAAGGCCGGGCATGACGGCGGAGAGACGCACGTATCCCGCTCACATCCCGAGATAGAACTGCCGGATGAGATCGTTGTTGTTGAGCTCGTCGGCAGAACGGCCCTCGAAGGCGATCTTGCCGTGCACGATCACATAGCCGCGGTCCGCAATCCGGATGGCCTGAGTGAAGTTCTGCTCTGCCATCAGCACCGTGAGCTGGTAGTGGTCCTTGAGTTGCTTGATGGCGTCGATAGTGCGGGCAACCAATAGGGGCGCGAGCCCCACTGAGGGCTCATCGACGAGCAGAATACGCGGCGCCAACATTAGCGCGCGTGCCAGGGCCAACATCTGCTGTTCGCCCCCGCTCATGCTGCCGGCGAGTTGACGGCGCCTTTCGGCGAGCCGCGGAAATGCCTCGAAAGCAAAGTCGAGATTGCTCTTTATCTGCGCGCGCGCCTTCGCGCGAAATGCGCCGAGCAGCAAATTTTCTTCCACTGTCAATTTCGGAAAAAGACGGCGGCCTTCGGGCACCAATGCGATGCCGAGATCGACGATCTCCTCGGTGCGGCGGCCGACCAGATCGTGCTTTTCGCCGTCAATTTCGGCGACGATGCGGCCGGCGGTCGGGCGAACGATGCCCATCACGCATTTCATCAAGGTGCTTTTGCCGTTGCCGTTGGTGCCGAGCAAAGCGACGGTTTCGCCAGCCTTCACGTTGATCGAGACGTCCTCGATTACACGCACGGCGCCGTAGGACGCATTCACGTTTTCGATGGTGATGCTGCTACTGGCCAAGATACGCCCTCACCACTTCGGGGTCGCGCACGACGTCTTCCGGCTTTCCATCCGCAATTTTCTTGCCAGAGACCAGCACCGCCAGACGCTGCGAGAAACTCATCACGGCGCTCATGATGTGTTCGATCAGGATAATCGTAATCCCGCGCTCATTGAGCCGCACCAGCAGCGCCAAAATGTCATCGATCTCCGAGTGCGACAGGCCGGCCATCGACTCGTCGGCAATCAGGAGCTTCGGTTCGGCCGCCATGGCGCGTGCTAGCTCGAGTTTGCGCATTTCGACCTGCGTCAGATCCCGCGGCATCTGCTTTGCCTTTTTCAGCAAGCCCACCATCTCGAGCAATTCGTGACAGCGCGTGTCGAGAGCGCCCGGCGAACGCAATGGGCCCAACCGCGCATGGACGGTGTAGAGCAGGGGGATCCGCAAATTGTCAGCAAGCGTCATGCTGTGGAATGGACGCGGCAATTGGAAGCTGCGCGCGACGCCGCGATGGGTGCGTTCATGGGCGGCAAGGCCGTCCATCACGTTGCCGTCGAAGCGCACACTGCCGCTCTCGTTTTGCAGGGTGCCGCAAATGCAATTGACCAGCGTACTTTTGCCCGAGCCGTTCGGGCCGATCAGCCCGAGCCGCTCGCCCGGGTTGACTTCGATTTCGACGCCGTCGAGGGCGACAAAGCCGCCGAACCGCTTGCTGATATTGTCGACATGCAGGAGCGCGGTCATGATTGCCTCCGGCGCAAGCGTTCTTGCACGAGCCCGACCAGTCCGTTCGGCGCAATGATGACGAATGCAACCAGCATCAATCCGACAATCAGGAGGTTGACTGCGGACGAAATCGTCACGGTCGCGTATTGCTGGGCCGAACCGAGCAGGATGGCGCCGACCAGCGGCCCAACCCAGCTGGTAGTGCCGCCGATCATCGGCATAGCGATCGAGTTAACCGCATATTCGAGCCCGAAAGCTGAAGCGGGCTGCAGATAGCCGATGTAATACGGAAAAGGCGCGCCGGCCATGCCCATGAAAGCGCCCGACAGCGTCGTCGCGATGAGCTTGAGGCGCAATGTTGGTACGCCGCAAGCCTCCGCCGCAAGCTCGTCGTCGCGAATGGTGGCGAAGCCGAAGCCAAGCTGCGAGCGTTCGATCACGCGTGCTGTACTCAGCGCGATGACCGCCAGCAACAGCATCAGCGCGAACAGGTATTCGATATAGTTGATCTCGATGCCGGCGAATTCAATGTTATCAGGGCGAATGATGTAGGCGCCGCGCGATCCGCCGACGAAATCCCAGTTGACGATCAAAGTCTGCAGCACCACTGCCAATGCTAGTGTGGCGATGGCGAAGAAGGAGCCGCGCAGCCGCAAGGTCAGGTAACCCATACCGAATCCGACAACGCCGGAGACCAAAGCGCCGAACACGATGAGGACGGGAATTGGCAACGGAAAGATGTGATGCAGGACATTGGCGACACCCTCGGGAAACCAGGTGTCGATTTCACCGTCGAACTTGATCAGCGCGATCGAGCTATAGGCGCCGAGGGCGAAGAAGGCGGCCGAACCGAAATTCACGTAGCCGCAATAGCCGCCGAGGATATTCCAGGCGGTGGCCAGCACGATGAATTGCAAAATCGTGTAACAGGCAAAGAACAGATAGTCGACGTGAAACCAGTGCGCGAAGGCCATAATCAGCGCGCCGATCGTGACCGCAATAAGGGAGAATTTCACGGTGCTCATCGCCTTCACCGTCCCAAAAGGCCTGCCGGCCGGAAGGCAAGCGTGAGCAGAAGGAAGCCGAACGATACTGCCGGTGCCCAGGACGGGCCGTAGAAGGTCGCTGTCAGGCTTTCGACGACGCCGAGCAGGAGGGCTGCAATCAACGTTCCGGGCATGCTGCCGAGGCCGCCGAGAACGCAGATGGCGAATACCCGGCCGATATATTCGCGTCCAACCGAAGGTTCGACGGGCTGAATGATAATCAGCAGAGCGCCCGCGATCGCGGCGGTCGCAATCGAAATGCCAAAGGCGATGCGCTTGATACGAATTGGGTCTGCAGCCATCAACTGAAGCGCCAGCTGATCTTGTGAGACGGCCATGATGGCACGGCCGGTAAAGGTGCGCGTAATGAACAGCTCAATCGATGCAAATAGCCCCAGTGCGACCAGGCAGGGCACCAACATGCGCAGCGGCAAGTCGACTATTCCTAAATGCAGACTTGGCCCGATATACGCAGCCTCTACATAGCGGTAGTCGACGCCGAACACCAAAATCAGCGTCACTTCGGTGACAAACAACAGGCCAAAGAAAAACGCGAGTCCGCGTAAAGATTCCTGGCCACGCCGTTCAAACGACACATAGTAGACTTGGTACACCAGCGTGCCGAGCGCAAAGAACACCGGCAGCATGATGATACTGACCAGAATCGGATCGACGCCGAAATTGATATTGACGAAGTAAGCGATGTAGGAGCCGAGAATGATGAACGCCGGGTGCGCGATATTGACGATGTCGAGCATGCCGAAGGATATCGACACGCCGGCGGTGACCGCGGCGTAGAAGCCGCCAAGCAACAGCCCTGCAACAATGGCGTTGATCAGGAGATCGAAAGAAATATCCATACGCGCTTGAACCGGCATCGCCGTCGCGGTTCATCGCATACTACGGCCAGGAAATTGCCGGCGTGACGCGGTGGTCGCAAACTGCGTTGTGGAATTTGCCGGCGTTTCTCCCCTCTGAAGCCTCAGTGTTTTTCTTATCCCACAGCGGCCGTCCCGCCGTCATATGTGGAGTTTTGCGGCAGTTTGCAGGATGCCCCGCGGCTTGGCTACCCCATTAATTGATCTGTCGAAGCCTTGCCTGCGTGGCAAATTGAAACGCCCGCCGTGGGCTGTAGC
>JBATYN010000208.1:0-7278 GCA_049674125.1 Pseudolabrys sp.
GCGCAAGTGTCGGAAACCTGACTTGGTTCCGTCGCGGCCGAAGAATTCGGGCTAACGGACGTCAGTCGTGAGGCCGTCGGCGATTCTCTCCCACGTCGCTGCGATATGCTCGAGCACGATGCGGTGCGGCTCAACCGTCGCGGATTTCGAGAAGGCGCGGCACGCAGTGGCTACGGATGAAGGCCGGCAGCGGAAAAATAAAAGAGGCCGCCAGCTGAGGCGGCCCCAAAACGCTTACACAACCAACTCAACTATCTCACAAACGTGGCGCCATCCTCCCGAGACTCAATGACAATTGCCGTCACCGTGAAACCGATGGCCATCGCGATCGTCACGGCAAAAACGGTAATCCACATGGCGACCTCCATGGAGAGTTGTTGCTACCTAACGCGGATCAGCGGATTTGGTTGCACGCTGTAAAAATAAAATAGGCTAGCCGGTTCAATAGATTAGGCCATTCGAGCCGAAACAGGCCAGCACCCGGACCCGCAAAAGAACATATTGCGAACGGAGAACAAATGGTGTACATTGGTTTTCTTCAGTCGATTCCGGCGGTGCGGCGGGGCCGCGTTGTCGGGGGGTCGAATCCCGGCCATAAGGAGCTCAATTATGAGTCAGCCTGCACTGCGTCTCGTCGAAGGACCTTCCATGGATAAATCGAAAGCCCTGTCCGCTGCGCTCAGCCAGATCGAGCGTCAGTTCGGCAAGGGCTCGATCATGAAACTTGGCAAGAACGACAAAACCATGGATGTCGAAGCCATTTCATCGGGCTCGTTAGGGCTCGACATTGCGCTTGGTATTGGCGGCCTGCCGCGTGGGCGGGTGGTGGAGATTTACGGGCCGGAATCCTCCGGCAAGACCACGCTTGCGCTGCACACCATTGCAGAAGCCCAGAAAAAGGGTGGCATCTGCGCTTTTGTCGACGCCGAACATGCGCTCGATCCGATCTACGCCCGCAAGCTTGGCGTGAATGTCGATGAACTCCTGATTTCACAGCCGGACGCCGGCGAACAGGCGCTGGAAATCGCCGACACGCTGGTGCGCTCCGGCGCGGTCGACGTGCTGGTGGTCGACTCAGTCGCAGCTCTCGTGCCGCGCGCCGAACTCGAAGGCGAGATGGGCGACGTGCAGCCGGGCAGTCAGGCACGGTTGATGAGCCAGGCATTGCGCAAGCTCACTGCCTCGATCTCGAAATCGCGCACCATGGTGGTGTTCATCAACCAGATCCGCATGAAGATCGGCGTGATGTATGGCTCACCGGAAACGACCTCGGGCGGCAATGCGCTGAAATTCTACGCGTCCGTCCGTCTCGACATCCGCCGCATCGGTGCCATCAAGGAGCGCGACGAGGTGATCGGCAACCAGACCCGCGTGAAGGTGGTTAAGAACAAGCTGGCGCCGCCGTTCAAGCAAGTCGAATTCGACATCATGTACGGCGAAGGCGTGTCCAAAACCGGCGAGTTGATCGATCTCGGTGTCAAAGCCAATGTCGTCGAGAAGTCTGGTTCCTGGTTCTCTTATGACAGCCAGCGCATCGGGCAGGGACGCGAGAACGCAAAACAATTTTTGAAAGAGAATCCCGACATTGCGGCCAGGATCGAAGCCGCCGTGCGCCAGAATTCCGGCCTGATTGCGGAAGCCATCCTGGCGGGTGAGGTCGAGGATAAGGATAAAGACAAAGACGACGACGAGGCCGCCGAAGCTTGAAAGGATGATGGGCTGCCGGACGGCGTTGTTGCAACGCTGCCGTCCGGAGCCGGTCTTAGCGAAGAAGGCGTAGCCTTCAAGAGCGAAGAGCTGGCGCAGGAGCGGCCCGAGCCGCTGCCTGTCCCGCCCGCGCCGACCCAACGCGTCGATGGTGAAGGTGTTGCCGAGCCGATCGCAGAACCAAAGGCCGCTAAACCGAGGAAGGCCGGAGCTGCGAAAGGCAAAGCCAAAAGCGAGGCCAAAAGCGAGAGCGAGACACCGAAGGCTGCGGCTGCAAAAGCCAAAGTGCCGAAGGTGAAAAGCGCGAAGCGAAAAGGAAAGACCGGCCGTTCATAGCCGGAAAGCAGGTAAGGCGCAGCGGCGGCGCCAGTGATATCCGCCGCACCATTCGGTGACGCGTATCCGCGTATCATTGGGTGATGCGTTAGGCATTCGCCCCCGTCGGCACCCGGCTGCGTAGAGCGGCCGCCACCGAGGACGGGGGCGAAGGCGTTTTGTAGGCGCCCATCATTCAGGGTTCGCGGCGGTGCCGCGCCCCGAAATGACGCGTTCGGCCGCTCTTCCTAGACTTACGCGACCCCCACCGCTAAATAGCCTCCTGAAAACACGAAGCCGGACGGGGATTTAACCCCTCGAAGGGCACGCTTGATCCCGAAAAGCCCGTCCTCGATTTGATCGGGGACAGGCACCCGGTTTCGGAAAACATCATGCGCAACAAAAGCAGAGGGGCTCGCACGGTTTTGACATGAGCGGCGTCAACGACATCCGCAAAGGCTTCATCGATTTTTTCGCCCGCAACGACCACCAGGTCGTGGCGTCGTCATCGCTGGTGCCGCGCAACGACCCGACGTTGATGTTTACCAATGCCGGCATGGTGCAGTTCAAGAATGTCTTCACGGGGCTGGAGAAGCGGCCCTATTCGCGTGCGGTCAGCTCCCAGAAGTGCGTGCGTGCAGGCGGCAAGCACAACGACCTCGACAATGTCGGCTACACCGCGCGCCACCACACATTCTTCGAGATGCTCGGCAATTTCTCGTTCGGCGATTATTTCAAGGAACGCGCAATCGAGCTCGCCTGGACTCTGATCACCAAGGACTTCGCGCTGCCCAAGGACCGGCTGTTGGTCACCGTCTACATCGACGATGACGACGCCTTCAAACTCTGGAAGAAGATCGCCGGCCTTCCCGACAGCAAGATCTTGCGCATCGCGGGCGACGACAATTTCTGGGCCATGGGCGAAACCGGCCCGTGCGGTCCGTGCTCGGAAATCTTTTATGACCACGGCGACAAAATCCTGGGTGGGCCGCCGGGATCAGCCGACTCCGAAGGTGACCGTTTTATCGAGATCTGGAATCTCGTGTTCATGCAGTACGAGCAGCTCGAGATCGGCAAGCGCGTCGGCCTGCCGCGGCCGTCGATCGATACCGGCATGGGGCTCGAGCGCATCGCGGCGGTGCTGCAAGGCACGCACGACAACTACGCGATCGACCTGTTCCGCGCGTTGATCCAGACCATCGCCGACCTGACCAAAGTGTCGCCGAACGGGCCGCACAAGAACTCGCACCGCGTCATCGCCGATCACCTGCGCGCGTCTGCATTTTTGATCGCCGATGGTGTGCTGCCCTCGAACGAGGGCCGCGGCTACGTGCTCCGCCGCATCATGCGGCGCGCCATGCGCCACGCCGAATTGCTCGGCGCGAAAGAACCGTTGATGTGGAGACTTGTCCCCGCGCTCACGCGCGAGATGGGGCAAGCCTATCCGGAATTGTTGCGCGCCGAAGCCTTGATTACCGAGACGCTCAAGCTCGAGGAGACGCGCTTCCGCCGTACGCTCGAGCGCGGGCTCGCCATCCTCGATGAAAAAAGCAAAGGCCTGCAGAAAGGCGCGATGTTCGACGGCGACACGGCCTTCACGCTCTACGACACTTACGGCTTTCCGCTCGACCTCACGCAGGATGCGCTGCGCGCACGCGGCATCTCGGTCGATCTCGCCTCCTTCACGGATGCGATGGATCGCCAGCGCGCGAAGGCGCGGGCATCCTGGGCGGGCTCCGGCGACACGGCGCAGGAGACGGTGTGGTTTGCGCTGCGTGAGAAAATCGGCGCGACCGAGTTTCTCGGCTACGAGACCGAAAGTGCCGAGGGTATCGTTGCTGCCCTTGTGAAGGACCGCAAAGAAGTTTCCGAATTGAAGAAGGGTGAAAGCGGCGCGGTGGTGATGAACCAGACGCCGTTTTACGGCGAGAGCGGTGGCCAGGTGGGTGACACCGGCGAAATGCGCCGCGACGGTGTCAAACTCACGGTCACGGACACCCAGAAAAAAGCCGGTGATGTGATTGTCCACCTGGTCAAAGTGGAGCAGGGCACCGTGAAAGTCGGCGAGCCCTTGCTGCTGGAGGTCGATCGCGCGCGCCGCGGCGCGATTCGCCAGAACCATTCGGCCACGCATCTTTTGCACGAAGCGCTGCGCCAGGTGCTGGGTGATCACGTGGCGCAAAAGGGATCGCTGGTCGCGCCCGACCGGCTGCGTTTCGACTTCTCGCATCCCAAGCCAATGTCGGCCGAAGAGATCGAACGGGTTGAGGACATCGCCAACGACATCGTGCTGGAAAATGCGCCGGTCACCACCCGCCTGATGGCGCAGGACGATGCGATTGCCTCCGGCGCCCGCGCTTTGTTCGGCGAGAAATACGGCGACGAGGTCCGCGTGGTGGCGATGGGCGAGGGCTCCGGCAACATGCTGGGCTGGTCGGTGGAACTCTGCGGTGGCACCCATGTGCGCCGCACCGGCGATATCGGGCTCATTTCGGTCGTCGGCGAGGCCGGCGTGGCGGCAGGTGTCCGCCGGCTCGAGGCATTGACCGGAAAAGCCGCCCGCAAGACCGCTAATAAACAGCTTCAAGTCGTTAAAGCTGCCGCTGCGGAGCTTAAAGTGCCGCTTGAAGAGATGCCCGGACGTATCGGGGCTCTCTTGGACGAACGCAAAAAGCTCGAGCGTGAGCTCACCGACGCCAAGAAAAAGCTGGCGATGGGGGGCGGCGGCAGCGCGGCAGGCGAAGCCTCCGACGTGCGGCAGGTGAATGGCGTGAAACTGCTCGCGCGCGCCGTCTCAGGCATCGATCTCAAGGACCTGCGCAGCCTCGCGGACGAGGGCAAACGCCAGGTCGGGTCCGGGATCGTCGCCATTGTTGGACTGTCGGACGACGGTAAGGCCGGAATCGTCGTGGGCGTCACCGACGACCTCACCAAGCGTTTCAATGCTGTGGATCTTGTGAAGAAAGGCGCCGAGGTACTTGGCGGAAAAGGCGGCGGCGGCCGGCCCGACATGGCGCAGGCCGGCGGTCCCGATGGTTCCAAGGCGGACGCGGCTCTCAAAGCCATCGAAGCCGCGCTCGGTGGCTGAGTTCGCTGTGGCCTTTTGCGGCCTCATCCTTCGAGACGCATCGCTTCGCGATGCTCCTCAGGATGAGGCGGAATTGAGATTGTGGAGCGGGTTCCCGCTTTCATTGAATGACGACAGAGAATATCCGCGCCATTGATGCGTCCTAAATTCGGACTAGGATTCTGCGATGGCCGAAGTCCATTTCACCAGCTGGCTGCGTCAGGTTGTGCCGGACGGTCCATTGCGGGCTGAAGGCGCAACGGTCGGCGATGCGCTCGGTGCGCTTTTCACCGAGCGTCCGCATGTGCGCAGCTACGTGCTCGACGAGCACGGCCGCCTGCGCAAGCACGTCTGCATCTTCGCTGACGGCGTGCGTTTGCCGAACCGGGCGGCGCTCGGCCATGGCATTCGCAATGAGTCCACCCTTTATGTGATGCAAGCGTTGTCGGGAGGATAGCGCATGATCCCGAAAAGTGGGTACCGGTTTTCGGACCAGATCGTGCGCACAGGAGGTTGAGCGTGACTGAACGCATGTTGGTAGCGACTCGAAAAGGCCTCATCTCGTTTGCGCGCAAAAACGGGAAATGGGCAATCGCGCGGACCGATTTTCCCGGCGTCGCCGTGACAGCGGCGCTTCATGACAAACGCGACGGCACGCTTTACGCGATGCTCAAGCACGGGCATTTCGGCAGCAAGCTGCATCGCTCGGACGACGACGGGAAAACCTGGGTCGAATTGCCGGCGCCGGCTTTTGCGCCCGACGCTGCGGGCGCGCCCGTGTTGTTTCAAGTCTGGACGCTTGAAACCGGTGGCGCGGATGAGCCCGGCCGGTTGTGGGCCGGTGCGCTTCCGGCCGGTCTGTTCCGCTCCGACGATCGCGGTGACACGTGGCAACAGGTCAGCGCGCTGTGGAACGTGCCCGAGCGCGCGAAATGGTTCGGCGGCGGCTACGACGAAGCCGGGATTCACACGATTGCACCGGACCCGCGCGATTCCAGCCGCGTGTTCGTCGGCATTTCCTGTGGTGGGGTGTGGGAAACGCGCGACAGCGGCGACAGCTGGTCGTTGCTGGGCGATGGCTTGGTCGCAACTTATCTGCCGCCGGACCAGGCGGGCGTGCGCGAGAGCCAGGACCCGCACCGGGTCGCGCGCTGTGCTACGGCGCCCGACACAATGTGGATGCAGCATCACAACGGCATCTTCCACTCCACCGATGCCGGTGCGACGTGGTCACAGCTCAAATTGCCCGGGGACGATTTCGGGTTTGCGGTCGCTGCCCATCCGAAAGACTCGCGCACGGCCTGGTTCGTACCCGCGATCAAGGACGAGCTGCGTGTCCCGCGCAATGGCGCTTTCACCGTCACGCGCACCCGCGACGGCGGCAAGACCTGGGACAGCCTCAGCGAAGGTCTTCCGCAGAAAGATGCTTACGACCTCGTTTACCGGCACGGCCTTGATATCGACGATAGCGGGACGCAACTCGCCATGGGCTCGACCACCGGCAGCCTGTGGCTGAGCGAGAATGCGGGCGAAGGCTGGACACTGCTCAATGCGCACTTGCCGCCGATTTACGCCGTGCGGCTTTACTAATCCCTCGCTGACTGATTGATCTAATATCCTCGCGACTCCAGCAGGACGACCGCGGCATGGCACGCCACCGCCTCAAGGATCTGCGCCGGCGCACCTATCACGTGCTCGAACAGGGCTCGGTTGGCGACCGCCTGAGCATCTGGGTCGACCGGTCTCTGGTCTTCCTGATCCTGGTCAACCTGGTCGCAGTCGCGCTCGAATCCATCCCGAAATATGAGCTGCGTTATGGCGCGGTCTTTGCGGCTATCGAATTTTTTTCGCTTGTCGTCTTCACTATAGAATACGGCTTGCGCTTGTGGTCATCGGTTGAGCACGGACCGAACCAGCATCTACCCCCGACGCAGGCGCGGCTCAAATATGCGCTGAGCGCGGCCGGCATCGTCGACCTCGTCGCGGTATTACCGTTCTGGTTCGCCATGATCCTTCCCGGCGATTTGCGTGTTGTGCTGGTGTTCCGGATGGTGCGCTTCTTCAAATTCGCGCGCTATTCACCGGCGATGCGTTCACTCCTGGACGTGCTCTATAACGAGCGGCGCGCTTTGTTTGGCTGCCTGGTCATTTCGCTCGGCAGCGCGCTGGTCGCGGCCTCGCTGATGCAT
>JBATYN010000209.1:0-5542 GCA_049674125.1 Pseudolabrys sp.
ATCTTTGACGGCCCCGTTGACCGAGTCCTATCATGCTAATATCGTCGATAATTCAGCGGGATACCTCGCCGGGGGCAGGGCAGGCGATGACCGGAAAAACTGTGACGCGGGCCGACCTGTGCGAGGCGGTCTATCAAAAGGTCGGCCTTTCACGCACGGAATCCGCGGCTTTGGTGGAGTTGGTGCTCAAGGAGATCACCGACTGCCTCGAACGTGGGGAAACCGTGAAACTTTCCTCGTTCGGGTCGTTCGTTGTGCGTAAAAAGGGCCAACGAATCGGACGTAACCCCAAGACGGGCAAGGAAGTACCGATCTCGCCCCGGCGCGTTATGGTGTTCAAGCCGTCGGCGATCCTCAAGCAACGCATTAATAACGGCGCCGCCGAGCCGGCCTGAGCCATCGTCAGTCGCGTTACACGGTAGTATTCAACCCAAAGAGTGAGGCCGCTTTGGACAACAAGGCGCCAGACGCTTTTCGCACCATTAGTGAAGTGGCGGACGAACTCGATCTGCCGCAGCACGTGCTGCGCTTTTGGGAAAGCCGCTTCCACGAAATCAAACCGATGAAGCGCGGCGGCGGCAGGCGTTACTACCGTCCCGACGATATCGATCTGCTGCGCGGAATACGGCACCTGCTGTATGGCGAGGGCTATACCATTCGCGGCGTGCAACGAATTTTGCGCGAGCAAGGTGCGAAATTTGTTCAAGTAGTGTGGGAGGAGGGTGCGCCGCAGCCGCCGCATGGTGTCGTTGAAGACGAGGAGTTCGTCGACGAGGCAGAACGGATTGATGACGCACCGTTGGAGGAAGAGCGCGGCATCCGAAGCCGGTTGTCCTCGCTGATCGGGCGCGATCTCGGCGACCGGCAGGACGATGCCGCGGCCCGCACTGAACCGCCGCTAACCAGTGCCCCGGTTCCGCGCGTCGATCCAACCGATCGCGCGATTCATAGCGGTGCATCAGTTGAGGTGTCCGACGCGCCGGAGCCGAGCCAAAGCACATCGCACGAGCCATCGACCGGCGGCGGCCTCGGTCGTGAGGATTTGCGCAAATTGCACTTCGCGATGCACGAGCTTGAGGAATGCCGCAAGTTGATCGACGCCTCGGTCACGCGGCCGCACTAGCAGCTTCCATCAGTTCCAATGCATTGAACCAAACGGCCATGGTGCACGACTAATGGCCGTGTAGAATGTCTATGCCCGGTTTTTGGGGCGGCTGAGGGGCAAAATGAGGGTCGCAAAGGCCGTATTGCTCGCGATTGCGATTGGTACCTGCGCGCTTGCGCCGGCGCACGCCCAGTCGGCTGGCCCACCGCCGAACATCCCGCCGGTCACTATTACTGCGCACACCGCCGTGATTCCGCCGCTTGGCTTTTTCGTTATGGGTACTGTCGCGGTTGCCGCGATTTCGCCGATGATCGCCTCGGCGATCCTCGGCCGCGAACTGACGATCGGCGAGGCCTACCACGTCATCTTGGGTAGCACGCTAGGACCGGTGGGCTGGCTCGTGGCCGATGCGTTGTTCCCGCCGACGGTTTCCGTTCAGACGAGCCCGCCAGGAAAACCACCGCGCAAACCGACGCGCGTCTCGAGCGGCCGCCACATCAACATCCCGCCGTCGGGTGAAACAAGCTTCGCCGTGAACGAGGTGTTGCTGGAATTCGCTCCCGGTGTTTCGGCGCAAACGCGCGCTACGCTCGAACGAAATTTGCAGCTCACGACGGTTGAGTCACAGACTTTCGCGCTCACCGGCAGAACCATCGAGCGTTTTCGTATCGGCGGTACGCGTTCGGTTCCCGACACCTTGCGTCTGGTCGCACGCAATTATCCCGGTGTTTCGGCCGGGCAGGCGAACATGGTTTACCATGGCACGCAAGCGCAGACGCAGCCGGCGCCAAAACAGGACACCGCGCCGGATGGCGCGACGCAATACGTCGTCAACAAACTGCATCTCTTGGAAGCCCATCGTATTAACAGTGGCGACAATGTTTTAGTCGCTGTGATCGATTCCAAGATCGATTCCGGTCACCCGGATCTCGCCGGTGTTATTGCGGATGAATACGATGTTGTCGGCGCGCCGGTGACGGCGCACGCACACGGCACGGCGATTGCCGGTGCAATTGCCGCGCATAGCAAACTGATCGGCGTTGCTCCGAAGGTCAAACTGCTTGCCGTCAGGGCCTTTTCAGGCAGTGGTGAAAGCGCCCAAGGCACCACTTTCAACATTCTCAAGAGCCTCGATTGGGCGGCGAGCAAGAATGCACGTATCGTCAACATGAGCTTTGCGGGTCCAGCCGATGCCATGCTGCAGGAAATGCTGATCAAAGCGAACGCGCGCGGCATGGTGCTGATCGCTGCGGTCGGCAATGGGGGCCCTAAGTCGCCGCCGCTCTATCCGGGCGCGGACATCGGCGTGATCGGCGTGACCGCGACCGACGCCGAAGACAAGTTGATGCCGATGGCCAATCGTGGCCCGCAGGTTGCCTTGGCGGCGCCTGGTGTTGAAATTCTCGCGGCGGCGCCCGACGGCGGATATCAGGTGACATCCGGGACTTCGATTGCGGCCGCCCATGCCACTGGTGTCGCGGCGCTTCTGCTGGCGGCCAAACCGAATCTCACGCCTGCGCAGGTGCGAAGTGACTTGACCCGATATGCTCATCGTGTTCCAGGCAAGCGCAATGACGTCGGCGCCGGCGTTATCGACGCGCTTGCAGTCATCAAAAACCCGCGCAATTAGCGGCAAGGAAACCGACAGGGTCATGGCTGTTCCGGATTCGTTGATCATTGAGCGTCCGTCGGACGACATCGTCGTGTTGAAGATCAATCGTCCACAAGTGCGGAACGCGCTCAATCTTGAAGTGCGCACACATCTTGCCGACGAGATCACGCGCTGCGGCGCCGACCCTGCTGTGCGCTGTGTCATCGTGACCGGGTCCGATGCCGCATTCGCCGCAGGCGCCGACATCGCCGAGATGGCAGAGGCCGGGCCAATCGAGGTGATGTCGCGGAATGTCCAGAAATACTGGCGCGCGATAATGGATTGCCCCAAGCCCTTGATCGCTGCGGTCGAAGGTTTCGCGCTCGGTGGCGGCCTCGAGTTGGCCCTCTGCGCGGATATCATTGTCGCCGGCGAGGGCGCAAAACTCGGTTTGCCTGAGGTCAAGGTGGGGATCTTGCCGGGCGGCGGCGGCACGCAAAAACTTGCGCGCCTTGTCGGACGACATCGCGCCATGCTGTTGATCATGACCGGCAGGATATTTGGCGCAGCTGATGCGCTGACCATGGGCGTGGTGAGTGAAGTCGCGCCGCAGGGTCAGGCACTCGCGCGTGCGCTCGATATTGCTCGCGAGATTGCGGCAATGCCGGCGATTTCCGTGATGCAGATCAAGGAAATCGTGAACGCAGGGCTGAATGCGCCGCTCGAGACCGCGCTCATGCTGGAGCGTAAGGCATTTCAGCTGCAGTTCGCCACGCGCGACCAGAAAGAAGGAATGCGCGCCTTCATGGAAAAAAGAAAACCGAAGTTCGAAGGGCAGTAACGCGTGGCGAGGGATCTTTCCAGATCCGATCTGATGGTCGCTGTATTCGGGTCGGGCACGATGGGGCGCGGTATCGCGCAGGTGTGCGCGCAGGCTGGCCTGACCACCTTGATGTTCGACGCGCGCACCGGCGCGGTTGATGAGGCCGTTGCGACGATCGACAAGGGGCTTGAGGGTCTCCTCGCTAAAGGCCGTATCACGGCTGAAGCCAAAAAAGATGCACTTGATCGCCTCAAGCCAATTGGTTCGCTTGATCATGTGAAGGGCGCGGGCATTGTGATCGAAGCCATCGTCGAAAACATCGACGCCAAGCGCGAATTATTTCGCGAACTGGAAAAACGCCTGGAGCCGGACGCAATCCTTGCAACTAATACATCGTCGTTGTCGGTCACCCAGGTCGCCGACGGCTGCGCGAAGTCAGAACGGGTCGTCGGCTTGCACTTTTTTAATCCACCGCCGCTGATGAAGCTGGTCGAGGTCGTCGGCGGATTGCGGACCGATGCGGCGGTGGTCCAAGCGATGACCGGTTTTGCGCGCCGGATCGGCAAGCATCCCGTTGTCGCGACCGACACGCCCGGGTTTGTGGTCAATCACGCCGGCCGCGCCTACGGCCCTGAAGCATTGCGCATCGTTGCGCAAGGCATCGCGAATCCGCGCGAAGTCGATCAGTTGATGAAGGGGGCCGCCGGGTTTCGCATGGGGCCGTTCGAATTGCTCGACCTGATCGGTGCCGATGTTACGCACGCGGTGATGGTGAGCATCTTCGAGCAATATTTTGGCGAGCCGATGTATCAGCCATCGGCGGAAATGGCGGTGCGGGTGGCTGGCGGGTTGCTCGGGCGAAAATCGAAGCAGGGGTTTTATAATTATGACGGTGCCAGCACGACGAGCCCGCCAACCGTTTCGGTGTTACCGCAGCCGGCACCAGCGTCGGCCTGGGTAGCGGACGAAGATGGCGGCAGCGAACTTGCCGAATGGTTGAAGCGTGCGGGCGTAAAGATCCAGATTGGCGGCCGGCCCGCAGAGTCGCTTCCATGCTTTGTTACGCCTCTGGGCGAAGATGCATCAAATGCGGCGGTCCGTCTGAAGCTGGACCCGGCCTGCACAGTTGCTGTCGACATGTTTGGACGCTTCGCTGGCCGGCGCACGCTCATGAAAACGCCGCTCACAAAACCTGAAATTCTGGGTGTGGCAGCGGCGGCCTTATCAGCGGGCAATGTGCCCGTGACCGCAATCAACGATAGCCCGGGTTTTGTGGTGCAGCGTCTGCTTGCGATGATCGTCAATGTCGGCACCCACATCGCTGAATTACGAATTGCTGCGCCGGCGGACATCGATACCGCGGTCGAGCTGGGATTGAATTATCCGAAAGGCCCGCTCGCGCTTGGGGATGCGCTGGGCGCCGCGCGCGTTCTGGCGGTGCTCGACGGCATGCACGCGATTACGCTTGATCCGAAATACCGTCCCACGGCGTGGCTGCGCCGGCGCGCGCGGCTTGGCGTATCGTTGCATACGCCCGATTGATGCGCGCTGGGTGAAACAGTGTAAATGGCTGCACGGCGCTCCAACAAAATCGCAAATTTGGTGACCTGCATCACAGAGCGCTTGGAAGCGTTGCATTACATTTTTGACAATCAAAATCGCTTTGCCTCGGGAGGCAAAATTGCAGCGGGTTGCGTCGTTAATGTCATACGTAGTGAGCGAGGGCCGGCTGTGCGCGCTCAAGCCTTCGGAGTGGTCTTTGCTGCTCGTTGGCGTGGCGCTGTGCGGTGTTCTGGCGCTGCTGTGGTGAACGACGGTATGCAGTCACCTTGCACGCAAGTCTTGATTTGCGTCCGCTGGGCGCGCGGCGCACCGCGGCTAACGCGCGTTCTCAGTGCCAAAAAAAACGGACGCCGATTTTTCGTGCAAAATTTTCGGTGCGCGAGGTCATTGCCTGGCTCAGACGCCGATGCAGTGACAACCGCACGGTCTCAACGCTGCTGATGACCGAGGTGTGTAAACC
>JBATYN010000210.1:0-2638 GCA_049674125.1 Pseudolabrys sp.
TGAAACGGCCCTCGCGATGTCCGCTATTAGGGGCAAAGCGGACATGAGCTTGTGCGCTGCACATGTCTGCTTTTGACCCAAAGCGGGCATTGTGTTGTGTGGCCCTCGCAATAGCATCCGGCCACGGCGCAGACGGCGTAAAGATTGTGACACTTTTATTCGCGGGTACTTTGCGGATTCGGCATTAGCCGAGCCTCCGCAATTTCAAACAACGGCAAAGTGATACCGCTGATTAGCAGCGCGGCGTATACAGCGCATTAATTCAATCCGAAGACTCATAAATCTCCTTCAATCAAAACAGTCGCGGGAATAAGCTGGCGCAGACGTTTGTCTTTACGTTTTTGATGAGGTGAACGTATGCGTCTTATCGGACTCGTGTTTCGTTTTGGTGTGGCGGTCGTTGTTGGATTAGGCGCACAAAGCGCAAATGCTCAATTCACCGAGACAAATCTCTTTAGCGACATACCCGGACAGGCAAACGCGGTCGACCCAAACTTAGTCAATCCGTGGGGAATTGTGTCCTCGTCTACCAGCCCCGTTTGGGTTGCGAACGAAGGGTCGGGCGTCGCGACTTTATACAAAGGCGCCGGCAACGGCGCAGTCGCGGTCCCCCTCGTCGTATCGATCCCCAGCGCAAGCGTAAGCCAGGGAACACCGACCGCCGTAGTTTTTAATTCAACAAACAGTTTTTTATTGACCAACGGCAATGGACAAAAAGCTTTGTTTTTATTCGCGACCAAAGACGGGCAGATCGTCGGATGGAATGGCGGAACGACCGCGGTAGCCCAAGTCCTTGCTAGTCCTAGTAACGTCTACACGGGTTTGGCCGAGGGACCTTCGGCGAGCGGCGACACTCTCTACGCGGCTAATTTTAAATCCGGGTCGATCAACGCTTTCAGTGCCGGTTTCAGCGCTATTATAACCTCTTCCCCGTTTATAGATCCTAACCTCCCAGCGGGCTACGCGCCGTTCAACGTCGAAAATATCAATGGGAACCTCTATGTTTCATTTGCCTTACAAAATGCAACAAAGGACGGCCCTTTGGCCGGTGCGGGAAACGGGTTGATCGACGTTTTCAATCTCAATGGCGCCTTCCTCCAACGGCTCGTGTCGAACGGGGTTCTCAACACGCCATGGGGAATGGCGGTTGCCCCCGCAAATTTCGGCTCTTTCGGTGGCGACCTGCTTGTTGGCAACAACGGCGATGGAACGATCGACGCCTTTGATCCCATCACTGGCATGCTCATTGGCATGCTAAAGGATGCGCAAGGAAATCCAATCATGGTGTCGGGTTTAATGGCGCTGGCATTCGGGAACGGCACGTCATTCGATTCGAATGCACTTCTTTTCACTGGCGGTGATGGAATATTCGGCGAAATTCAAAACGCAGAGACGCCGCTACCGGCCGCACTCCCGCTCTTCGCGAGCGGTGTCGCACTGCTTGGCTTCATAGGATGGCGCAGGAAGGGGAAAGTAATCGCGACGGCCTAGAGATAATTTCTTTGTGGCTGGGGAAGGCCGCCGCGCTGGCGGTCTTTTCTATTTCATCGCATTGTTTCGGGCATGTCCGCTATTGGCACTTAGCGTACATCGCCAGTGCACCGCACATGTCCGCTATTGGGGGTAAAGCGGACATTACCTTTTGCGCCGCACACGTCTGCTTTTGACCCAAAGCGGACATTTTGTCTTCGTAAGCGCCTACCGTCCGGAGGCGTTGAAAGTTCCACGGAACCTTTCATAGCTCCGCTGCCGCGGGGACGTGTTAATACAATCGACTATGAGCCCCCCTGGGACGAAAGCACCAGTTGTTGAGGGCCAATCCAACGGTGGTCAGTCAGACGACTTGACCGGCCGCGCGCTGCGTTTGCGCATTCGTCAGCAAGAGCTGCTCGCCGAACTTGGCGTCCTTGCTCTGCAGGGCACGAGCTTCATTGAAATGCTCAACCACACCGCCAGAGTGACGGCGGAAGGGCTCGGGGCGGAATACTGCAAAGTGATGGAATACATTCCGGCTGAAAACAGACTTCTGGTGCGCGCGGGTGTCGGCTGGAGCGAGGGTGTGGTCGGGAATGCCACCGTCGGGGCCGACTTGGCCTCGCCTGCAGGTTATGCCTTACGCACGGGCAAGCCCGTGATTTCCAATCATCTCGAAAACGAACAACGATTTCGTACTCCCGAGTTACTCATCGAACACGGTATTCGTCGTGCGATGAACGTCATTTTGCAAGGTGATGGCTCGCCGTTCGGCGTGCTCGAAGTCGACAGCCAATCCGAAGGCGAGTTCAGCGCGCACGACATCGCATTTCTGCAAGGTGCCGCGAACATCCTCGGCATGGCCATCGAGCAGCAGCAATACCAGCACAAGCTACAGGCCGCTCTCGAGCGCCATCAGATTTTGCTCAAGGAGGTCAATCATCGGGTCAAGAACAGTCTGCAGGTGATTTCCAGCATGCTTCACCTGCAAGCGAACGCGGCGGATGAGCCAGAATTGAGTGAACGGCTAAACGAAGCATCGACCCGCATTTCGACTGTCGGCCGCGCCTATGAACGCCTTGCCTACAATGCCGACTATGAGAGTATCGGTCTTGCCTCATATTTGCGGGAGGTCATTGGTGACCTGGAGACCGCGGTTGCTCCC
>JBATYN010000211.1:0-8802 GCA_049674125.1 Pseudolabrys sp.
ACCTGAACCTTGTGGAAGCGGATTTTTCCTGGGCCACCAAGAAGCTGATGGAAATCGCCGACGCAAGTGCAAAGGGTCACGTCGTCTCGCTACTCGAAGGCGGCTACGATTTGCAGGGTTTATCGCGTTCGGTTGCCGCTCACGTCACTGCGCTGATGCACGGCTAAAAAATCCGCGCTATCCTCGACGCCTTGCATAGGCATAGGATGCGCCCGCACGAATCGCTGGATATTCAAAGATGGCCGATACTTATGCCGATGTGAAAAAACTGCCTTTCGAGCGGGCGATCGAAGAGCTGGAATCGATCGTCAAGCGGCTCGAAGAGGGCAAAGTGCCGCTTGAGGAATCGGTTGCCATCTATGAGCGCGGTGAGGCCCTAAAAAAGCGCTGCGAAGAGCTGCTGCGTCAGGCCGAAGCGCGGGTTGAAAAGATCACTCTCGATACCAATGGCAAGCCAACTGGCAGTGAACCCCTCGACGTAGACTGATAACGGCACCAAATATCAGGCCGGGGGCGAAAGCGGGCCTTTGGCGGCCTACGGTAGCAACAGAGTGAATTGCGGCCCGTGGCAAATTTGGTGTAAGCCACCCTGCCCCGGCTGGTGCAAAGGCAATCCACGCCTGATCGGCCTGTTCCGTTGGAGTTACTTTTGTCCGAGGTTTCCAAAACCCCCCTGCTCGACCGTATTCGTTTCCCGCGCGATCTCAAAAATCTATCGGCTGAACAGATCAAGCATCTCGCCGACGAATTGCGCTCCGAAACCGTCGACGCAGTCGCAAAGACCGGTGGCCACCTTGGTGCAGGCTTAGGCGTAATCGAGCTGACCGTAGCGCTGCATGACGTGTTCGACACCCCGGCCGACAAAGTTATTTGGGATGTCGGCCACCAAAGCTACCCCCATAAAATTCTCACGGGCCGGCGCGACCGCATTCGCACATTGCGTCAAGGCGGCGGGCTATCCGGCTTCACCAAGCGCGCCGAGAGCGAATACGACCCGTTCGGCGCAGCCCATTCATCCACGTCGATCTCGGCCGCACTAGGCATGGCGGTGGCACGCGACCTCGACGGTAAAAAGAACAACGTCGTGGCCGTCATTGGCGACGGTGCCATGTCTGCCGGGATGGCATACGAAGCGATGAATAATGCCGGTGCACGCGATGAGCGCCTGGTCGTCATTCTCAACGATAACGATATGTCGATTGCGCCCCCCGTTGGGGCGATGTCCGCGTATTTGGCGCGGCTGATCTCGGGTAAGACTTACCGGACGCTCCGCGACATCGGAAAACAACTCGCTAAGCACCTGCCCAAGTTCTTCGAGGAAAAGGCAGGGCGCGCCGAAGAATTCGCGCGCGGCTTCTGGACAGGTGGCACGCTGTTCGAGGAGCTCGGCTTTTACTACGTCGGCCCGATCGACGGGCACAATCTCGATCATCTGCTTCCAGTGCTGCGGAACGTTCGGGACGCCGAGGCCGGGCCGATCCTCGTCCACGTGGTGACGCAAAAGGGCAAGGGATATGCGCCGGCGGAGACTTCCGCCGACAAGTATCACGGCGTCGTCAAATTCGATGTTGCCACCGGCGCCCAGGCAAAATCGAAGTCACATGCACCACAGTATACAAAGGTTTTCGGCGAGAGCCTGGTTAAAGAGGCCCGCAAGGATGACAAGATCGTCGCGATCACCGCAGCGATGCCCTCGGGAACAGGTGTGGACATCTTTGAGAAAGAGTTTCCCGATCGCTGTTTCGATGTGGGGATCGCCGAACAGCACGGCGTAACCTTTGCCGGCGGTCTCGCCGCCGAGGGATTCAGGCCATTCGCCGCGATCTACTCCACGTTCCTGCAACGCGCCTATGACCAGGTGGTGCACGATATCGCTATCCAGCGCCTGCCGGTCCGCTTCGCCATTGATCGCGCTGGTCTGGTCGGAGCTGACGGGCCGACACATGCAGGCGCATTCGACATTGCCTATCTCGGCTGCTTACCCGGATTTGTGTTGATGGCAGCGGCCGACGAGGCTGAATTGGTGCACATGGTTGCGACCGCGGTCGCAATCGACGACCGGCCATGCGCGCTGCGCTACCCGCGCGGCGAAGGCCTTGGCGTACCGATGCCAGCTGAAGGAAAACCACTCGAGATCGGCAAAGGCCGAATCTTGCAGGAAGGGCACAAAGTGGCACTGCTTTCTTACGGCGCGCGGCTCGGCGAATGCCTTACGGCGGCCAAAGAGCTCAACGCACTTGGCTTATCAGCCACGGTCGCAGATGCCCGGTTTGCCAAGCCTCTCGACATCGAATTGATCACACGGCTTGCGCGCGAACACGAGGTATTGGTGACAATCGAGGAAGGTTCGATCGGCGGCTTTGGCGCCTATGTTTTGCAATCAATCGCTGAGCAAGGTTTGCTGGACGGCGGGGTACGCGTGCGCTGCATGGTGCTGCCGGATGTGTTCATCGACCAGGACACACCCGCCGCGATGTACGCTGTAGCTGGCCTCGACGCTCGCGCAATCGTCACCAAGGTCTTTGAGGCCTTAGGCAAAGACGTGGGCGCAGAGACCATCAAGCTCGCCTGACGGCCTTAAAGCCTCCTTTTACGTGGTACTTTCTTTCCCTTTTTGCGCGCTTCCGAAAGACCGATCGCGATTGCCTGTTTGCGGCTTTTGACCGTCTTACCGCTGCGTCCACTTTTGAGCGTCCCCTTATTGCGCTTCTTCATCGCACGTTCGACATACTTCGATGCGCCTTTTGAATATTTACGTGCCATACTACGTCTCCTCAATCAGCCAGTCATGGCGACCGTCGAAAATTTCGTCGGCCCAATTCTGCTAACCGTCGTGCCCGAAACTTTGTTCCAGACTCACTATCGAGATCCGCGGCACGGAATCGACCGATGACCGCACAACGCCGACGCATTGATCGTCTCCTGGTCGAACGGGGTCTTTTCGAAAGCCGCGCCAAAGCACAGGCCGCGATCGAAGCGGGCCTCGTGATTGCGGACGAGCACGTTGTGAACAAAGCCTCTGAAGAAATCCGGATCGATGCAGCTCTGTTTGCCAGCGCGGCCCACCCTTACGTGTCCCGGGGTGGCGTGAAGCTCGCGGCAGCACTTGACCATTTTGATTTCAATCCAAAAGGCCGCATTTGCCTCGATGTTGGTGCTTCGACTGGCGGCTTCACAGAAGTTTTGCTCGATCGCGGCGGACGACGTATCTATGCGGTTGATGTGGGCCACGCACAATTGCACGACTCTTTGCGTGTTCGGCCGGAAGTCGTTCCATTTGAAGACACTGACATTCGCGTGTTTTCCCCTGCCCAGCTCGATGACCCACCAGACCTCGTGACAATCGACGTCAGCTTTATATCTTTCAAATTGGTCCTGCCGGCTGCGCTCGCAGTTGCCAAAGTCCCCACGCAATTCATCGCACTGATCAAGCCCCAATTCGAAGCCGGCCGCACCGCGGTGAAAAAAGGCATTGTCCGCGACCCCGCCATCCACACCGCCGTGTGTGACGACGCGATGCGGTTTGTGACCTCGCTCGGATGTCGCGTCGTCGGCATCATCCCTTCGCCAATTGAAGGCGGCGACGGCAATGCAGAATTCCTGCTCGGAGCCGAACGTGACTGAGCAACTCGCCATTGCCCGGCTTGGCCATCGTGGTGATGGTGTGGCCGATACCGCGAACGGAGCCGTTTATGTGCCGTACTCATTGCCCGGCGAGATAGTCACGGTTGAACCGGTCGCCGGACATCCGGATCGCCGGCATCTGGTGCGTCTCGACAAGCCCAGCCACGAACGGGCCCAGCCAATTTGCAAGCATTTCGGTGCTTGTGGCGGCTGCGCTCTTCAGCACTGGTCGCTAGCCGAGTACCACTTGTGGAAGCGATCTTTGGTGATCGAAGCGCTGGCACAGGCGAACATCGTCGCGCCTGTCGCTGACCTGATCGACGCGCATGGCACAGGCCGCCGGCGCGCGGTGCTGCATGCCCGGCGCGGCACCCACAATATTCTGGAGGTCGGCTTTACTGCGCCACGCGCGCACCACATCGTCGCCATCGACAGATGCCCCATTTTGGCTCCGGGACTTGACGGCGCGCTTGGCGCCGCTTGGGCGATCGCCGAGACGCTCAAACCCACCAGCAAACCGCTCGATATCCAGGCAACTGCGACCGACTCCGGACTCGATATCGACGTGCGCGGTTCCGGCACGCTGAATGCCGAACGCATGGGCACGCTCGCGCATGTGGCAGATGCGCATAAACTTGCCAGACTGACTCGTCATGGCGAACTGGTAGCCCAGCGCGCGCAACCTCTATTGCGCGTCGGACGTGCCGACGTGCCGCTGCCGCCGGCCGCGTTTCTGCAGGCAACGGCGGTAGGTGAAGCGACGTTGGCGCGGCTTGTGCTCCAGCAACTCGGCAAGGCGAAATACGTTGCCGACCTGTTCGCGGGCATCGGCACCTTCGCGCTGCGGCTCGCCGAGCAAGCGCGCATCTGCGCCGCCGATGCGGATGCAGCAGCCATCAAAGCTCTGGAACGCGCGGCCGCAACCACCGCCGGCCTCAAACCGGTTGAGGCCCAGACGCGCGACCTTTTCCGGCGCCCCTTCATGGGGAATGAACTCAAGCCCTTCGACGCGGTCGTCTTCGATCCACCGCGCCAGGGCGCAGAAGCGCAGGCGCGCGAGCTTGCCAAAAGCGCGATCCCGACCGTAATTGCTGTCTCATGCGATGTGGCTACGTTTGCCCGCGACGCGAAGATTTTGATCGAAGGCGGCTATACGCTTTCGTGCGTCACGGCGGTTGACCAGTTTCGTTATTCGTATCACCTCGAAATCGTCGCGAAATTCTCACGCTAAATTTCTTATTGAAAATCCATGCCGCCACCCCAGCGGTCCTGCCACATCTTTTCGCCAATGGTGCATGATATACGCGGCTCTTGTGATGACGCCGGCATTACCTGCGCATCCGGCTGCCTTTCGGCGATTTCGAGCACCAATTTGGTGCGTGTCGCCTCTATGAATTTTTCACGTTCGCGAATGGGCACGACAAAGGCACCCGGACCGCCAATGACGCAATCCTCGTAGTAGATATCAAGATTTTCGATATCAATCGAACCAGCATTAGGCCTTTTGAGCATGATCGGCAGGCCGTTAATCGTAATGCCGGCAGCCAAAACGTCCTCGCGCATTAGGACTACCAAGGGGCCGGCATTATTGGCGCCATCGCCAGAGACATCGATGACGCGGCGCAGACCTTTATAGCCACTGTCATCGAACAGCGGCTTGGCGAAACGCAGCGCACCGGAAATCGATGTGCGCGAGGCGCGGCGATAAGGCGCGCGCGCAATTTCAGCGGCGACCGCGTCAGCTGCTTCCGGCCCATCGATCAGACGCCACGGCATGATGATTTTTTGATCGGATTGTCCGGCCCATTCGAAATATGTCACGGCGATCCTTCCGTTGGCGCCTTGACGCAGTGCTTGCAGAAATTCTTTTGACGTAAGTGCGAGAATGTAACCCTCACGTTGCAGCGCCTGTTCATCGGGGTCCATCGAATAGGAAACATCGACCGCGATGACCAGCTCCACGTCGACGGGAACGGCGCTGGCACGCGTGTCGGCAAGCTGCTTCATGGTCGGCGCCGCCAGCGCCACGAGCGTAAGGCTCATGACTGCAGCACACGCGGCAATAGCAAGGTTGTGAAGCCGTCTCCCCATGCCGGAATGCTGGCATGCGGCACGGGCGAAAAAAAGGCCTGTCGTTCAGCTGTCGATCGGTTCGGTCGCTACGATCTCGATGCCGAAACCGCCCAGGCCCACATAAGTGCGCTTGCTGGAAGTCAGCAAACGGATTGAGGAAATCTTGAGGTCCTTGAGAATTTGCGCGCCGAGGCCGATTTCGCGCCACTGCCGGGAGCGAGCGGCATCGGTCGCGGTGTCATCCTCGTGCGGGATTTCGGAAACAGGTACACCCGCGGTGCCATCACGCAAAAATACAATCACCCCGCGACCCGTCGACTTAAACCGCGCGAGAGCGGCGTGAATTGGCTTTGCACCCCCGAATACATCGCCGATTACGTCGGCGCGATGCAACCGCGCGAGCACGCCCTTGCCGTCGCCGATGTCACCGTAGACGAAGGCCATGTGATGCACACGGTCAAAAGGCGTGACGTAGGCGTAACCGTTGAGCGTACCAATTTCCGACGCGACATGAAATTCGCCGACTCGCTCGACAAGCTTGTCGCGGCTTTGCCGGTATCCGATCAATTCCGCAATCGAAACCTGGGCGAGCTTGTGTTTCTGCGCAAAGGCGGACACTTCGGGGCCCCGCATGACCGAACCATTGTCGTTCATCAGCTCCGCAAGAACGCCGACTGGCGACAACGAAGCGAGACGGCAGAGGTCGACGCAAGCCTCGGTATGGCCTGAACGCATCAACACGCCCCCGGCACGCGCGACCAGCGGGAACACATGACCCGGGCGCACAAAATCTGCCGCGCCGCTATTGTTATTCGCGAGCGCGCGCACGGTGTTGCAGCGCTCTTCGGCCGAAATTCCTGTCGTCAGTCCGTGTTTAACGTCGACTGAAACAGTGAACGCCGTGCCAAGCGGCGCTTCGTTCGCGGCGACCATTGGCTCAAGACGCAACCGATGAGCCAGTTCGATGCCAAGCGGCGCACAGACGATGCCCGATGTATTGCGGATGATAAACGCCATCTTTTCGGGCGTGCAGTGCGACGCGGCGACAAAAAGGTCGCCTTCGTTCTCGCGATCGTCGTCGTCGGTGACGACCACGATTTCACCTTTGGCGAAGGCCTTGATCGCCGCTTCAACGCGCTGATGACTATCGGGCACAGCTCTACCTCGAAGGCGACGTCACGCGCCGGGTTTGAACGGCCATGCAGTTCCCTCGCCGACCTGACCGCGATGCATCAAATAATGGTCCGCCAGAACGCATGCCACCATCGCCTCACCGATTGGCACAGCGCGGATACCGACGCAGGGATCATGGCGGCCTTTCGTGGCGACCTCAGTGTCGCGGCCATAACGGTCGACTGTCTTGCGCGGCGTCAAAATGGAGGACGTTGGCTTGACCGCAAAGCGCGCGACGATAGCCTGTCCCGTCGAGATACCGCCGAGAATGCCGCCGGCGTGATTCGACAGGAATATTGGCTTGCCATCGTTGCCCATACGCATCTCATCGGCATTATCGATGCCGCTCATGGCTGCCGTAGCAAAACCGTCGCCAATCTCGACGCCCTTGACCGCATTGATACCCATCAGCGCGGACGCCAGATCGCCGTCAAGCTTGGCATAAACCGGAGCGCCGAGGCCTGCCGGCACACCTTCTGCCACGACTTCGATCACCGCGCCGCATGACGAGCCCTCCTTGCGAACGCCATCGAGGTATTCCTCAAAGAATTTCGCCTGCTTGGCATCGGGACAGAAGAACGGATTCTTGCCGATCTCATTCCAGTCCCATCGCGAACGATCGACCTTGTGCGGGCCCACCTGGATGAGTGCGGCACGCACGGTGATGCCCGGCACGATCTTGCGCGCGATAGCACCCGCGGCAACGCGCGCGGCCGTTTCGCGCGCAGAAGCACGACCGCCGCCGCGATAATCGTGGATGCCGTATTTGATGTCATAGGTGTAGCCCGCATGGCCCGGCCGATATTTGTCCTTGATCTCGGAATAATCGCGGGAACGCTGATCGACATTCGCGATCACCAGCATAATTGGCGTGCCGGTGGTCACCTGCTGCCCGGTTTGCTCGTCCGTGAATACCCCGGACATGATCTTCACTGCGTCAGGCTCTTGTCGCTGCGTGGTGAAGCGCGATTGTCCGGGCCGGCGGCGATCGAGTTCTCGTTGGATGTCTTCTTCCTTAAGCGGAATTCGCGGCGGACAGCCATCGATCACGCAGCCGATAGCGGCCCCGTGGCTTTCGCCGAAGCTGGTGAACCGGAAAAGGTGACCGAAAGTATTGAATGACATGATGGTTCTACGCTTGCGCGATTTCGTAGCCCGCGCCCCCGCGCTGGTCAATCGCAGCACGGTTTAAGGCAGGTTTCGAGTGCGAATTCCGCATTTTCAATGAGGCTCGGAGTCTCTACACATCGCTTTTCCTAACGACCTCCCCTGTAGCGTGTAAGCCCGTCGCCTTCAAAGACATATACGACGCCTTGTTCGATATCGATCAGCGGTGCGGCAGCCGGTTTGACGATGCCAAGATAAGCGATGAGCCCACGTGCCGTCCCCCCGTGCGCAACCGCAACGGTGTCACAAGTGAGGTTTTCATACCAAACGCCCATCCGCGCTGTCACAGCCTGATAGCTCTCCCCGCCAGGCGGCACGAAGTGCCACTTGTCCTGCTCGCGTGCAGCGATCCGCTGCGGGTCGCGCGAATGCAATTGCGCGATGGTAAAGCCCTCCCAGTCGCCGAAGGCGATCTCCGCAAGCTGCGGCTCTATATGATAGCCGTCGGATGGCAATCCGATCGCGGCCCGTACCAGCTCCATTGTTTCGCGTGCCCGGCCGAGCGGGCTCGCGACAAACTCCCGACCAGCCAGGCCGCGACCGTCGCGAGCCAGAAGATCCCGGAGAATCTCACCGCAATGCATCGCTTGCGCGCGGCCGCGCGCATTGAGCGGAACGTCGTGACGGCCCTGTAAGCGACCAGCCACGTTCCAGTCTGTTTCACCGTGACGGATGTAGAAAATCGTCGGCCGCAGAGCGACCATTACTCTTCCTTGCCGACTGCCATGTCCGGCGCATCGGGATGCTTGATACCGACCATATGGT
>JBATYN010000212.1:0-8989 GCA_049674125.1 Pseudolabrys sp.
TCCTTTTCCTCCTCGAGCACCTCAAGCCCGTTGACGATGGCGCCGACCGGGCTGATCAGGTCATGGCAAACGCGCGAACACAGCAAGGCCGCAAGATCGAGCGCTTCGATGGAAGAATCGGACATAGACTAGTCTCCGCTAGGCATGCAGTCTGCCGCGATCGGCGAATCGACCGTCGCACCGATTTGCCCGGGTGATACACCGCACCTGCACGACCGCCAAGGACCGCGAAACGGCAAAAGGACGTGACATTTGACATCGGGTTCCGAAATCCTGCCGGCCGATGCGGCTCAGTTTATCGACGATCTGACCAGGATGATTGCGCGTGCGTCCGCGCGTATCTGCGCGCTATCGCCCCATACCTTGATCAAGCGGACAAAGGCTGACCAATCCCCGGTCACCGAGGCCGACGAAGCATCCGAGGCGATGATTCTGCAGGATTTGGAACACTTGTTGCCGGGCGTGCCGGTGATTTCAGAGGAATCCGCCAGTAACAAACGAGTGCCCCAAGCAGGTGAGAGTTTCCTGATCGTCGATCCGCTCGACGGCACACGTGAGTTCCTCGCCGGCCGTGACGAATTCACCGTCAATCTCGCCATCGTGACGGGCGGCGTACCAATTGCCGGTATTATCGCTGCCCCGCAGCGTGGCCAGATTTGGCGCGGCATTGTCGGCCAAGGTGCTGAGCGGCTTCGCATGCTGACGGATAGCGCGGATCAAGCAGAGGCAATCCGTTCGCGCAATTGGCCGGCCAAAAATGCAGTGGCGACCGTGAGCCGTTCACATTTCGATGCCGACACCGACGCATTCCTTAACTCCCTGGGTCGGATGACCCGCACTGCCAGCGGTTCGGCACTCAAATTTTGTCAGGTCGCCGAAGGTTCGGCAGACATCTATCCACGCCTCGCTACGACTTGCGAATGGGATGTCGCGGCCGGGCATGCTCTTGTTGTCGCGGCGGGTGGTGTCGTCGCCAGCCCGAGGGGCTCTGCCTTGCACTATGGGCGCGCCGCGGAGAATTTCCGCGTGCCCGCCTTTATTGCCTGGGGCGATGCCCGCAAGGCGGCTACCATCAGGATTTAGGGGTCGGCCTGTGCCCTCATTGGTCCAAGCTGTTTGCAAGTGCTGGCCATTTGCGTTCAGCCGTCTCGATGCTGCGGCCTGCATCGGCGAGAAAGTCGGCGCGGTTTTTTTCACTGTAGAAGAGATAAAGGCGTTGGCCGACCACAGCCCAGATCAAAGGATGGCCAACGACCGAGCGTCCTTTGCCAATTGATACAGGATCGTAGCCGCCGAAACGCGGCGCATAGATCTCAGGGTGCCCGGCGAAAGCGCCGCGGTTGCCCTCATTGCTAAACCGCCAAATTGCGCCGTCCAAATTCAGTTCGACTTCCGGACGGCCAAATATCGCTTTCTCTTCGGTAAAATAGGCGACCGGGTCGAACCCGCTGATGGCGAGGCCAGTCCCCGGATTAACCGCCAACTGGTTATCGGTGGCAGCCCACAATCCAGGGGGTGTGGCAATACCGCCCCATAAGGCAATGCCGAGCAGCAGCTGAATCAAGCGCCGCGGCTTCCGTTGTTGCCGTGCTGCAGTCATAGTTCTCAGCGACGTTTAAATGATTCGGGACAAGCCTTTCGTGGCCACATTACCGGGATCTGCGTGAGCAACCGGTTAAGCACGGCTCGGAGTCTCATCATCCTATGGAGCCTATGATGCGCGCGAATTTGCGCCTTATCGCCCTGACGCTTTGCCTTGCGGCATTTTCTCCCGGTATCGCCGCAGCCCAAAACCCACCGCCTGCGCCGCCCCCGGCTCAGCAGCCTGGCACTTTTACGCCCGGCGAATTGGTGCGTGAGGGGCATCGCTTCTTCGGTACGGTTTCCCGCGGACTCGCGCAGATTGTCGAAACTGCTGTGAGCCGATGGGGTCAGCCGAATGGCTACGTGCTTGGACAGGAAGGCAGCGGCGCTTTTGTCGTCGGCCTGCGCTATGGCGACGGCAAGCTTTACACAAAGAATGCTGGCGACCGCCGTGTGTTCTGGGAAGGCCCCTCGGTTGGATTCGACACGGGGGGCGAAGGTGCCCGGACAATGATGTTAATTTATAATTTGCCGGCGACTGAGGCCATCTACCAGCGTTTCGCCGGCATCGACGGCTCCGCTTATTTCATCGGCGGCTTTGGCATGACCGCGCTCGCTTCCGGCAACATCATCGTGGTGCCTATTCGGTCAGGTGTCGGGTTGCGGCTCGGCGCCAACATCGGTTACCTCAAATTTACGCCGCGGGCGACGTGGAATCCGTTCTGATCGCCGCCACATTTACTACTTTCGTGGCAACAGCTGACCGGAACCCATTGGACCCGCGACGCCACGCTGGCTTTAGTTTAGTCTGCGGATGAACTGGGCGGATAGGCCCCGATAATTCCGGGTTTCCATCGCGTCCGAGTGTTGGAGGCGTATGTTCCATGATTGAACCGATCATGTATTTCGGGATCGGGTTCCTGGCCGCAGCTTTGATCGGCCTCGTCGTCGTCCCTCTTGTCCACGGTCGCGCGGTTCGGCTGACAATGCGGCGCCTTGAAGCCGCGACGCCATTGTCGATGGCTGAAATCCAGGCCGACAAGGACCAGCTTCGCGCTGAATTCGCGATGTCGACGCGGCGTCTGGAAATGAGCGTCGAGCAACTCAAGACCAGGGGCACCAGCCAGCTTGCCGAACTCGGCAAGAAGGGTGACGCCATCAATCGTCTCAAGATCGAGCTCGGCGAAAAAACAGCGACCATCTTTGCATTGGAAGCGCGCGACAAGTCGCTGCGCGATCAGCTGCGCGCGACCGAAGAGGAATTCGCAGTCAAAACCAGCGCGATGCGCGACGCCCAGCGAGCACTCTCCGACAAACAGGCCGACCTCGCCAAACTGATGGGTGAACTGGACGAACGGTCGACCCTCGCCAATTCCCAGAAGATCGAAATTGTGGCGCTCAAAACTCAAGTTGACGCCTTGAAAGAGCGGTTGGATGGCGCGGGCCGCGAGCTAAAAACCGTGGAAGATCGCCGCGACGCCGAACGGATAGAATTGAAGGCTGCGACCCAGGAAATTTCGGAGGAACGCGGCAAGGTCGAAAACCTTGGTCGCCGCACGACCGTGCTCGAGCAACAACTTGCGGCACAAACCAAGGAAGCGGAAATCCTTGGGCACCGTGCCCAGGATTTCGAAACCCGTTTGGGCGAACAATCTCGACTCCTCAATCAAAGCGAATTCGAGCTCAAGCAATTGCGCCGCGATATCGACGTCGCGCGAAAAGTGGAAAGCGATTTACGGGCTGCGATCATCGAAACTGAGGGACGCTCCAACTCGGCCACGCAAAATCTCAAGACCGAGAACGTTCAGCTGCAGACGGCGATCGCCCACGCCAAAGAAGAGCGCGATCGGTATGCCCGCGATCTCGGCATAATGAAGCGCGAAACGGAAGAAGCCTGGGCGTCCGAGCGCGTGGAGAATGCGTTGTTACGCGAAAGAATAAACGACGTCGCAGCTGAGGTGGCGCGACTCGCTTCGACGCTCGAGGGCCCCAATTCGACAATTGACGCGCTGTTGGCTGCCGAAACGTCGCGGGAACGCGTCAGCGGTGTCGTAGCGGCTGCCAGTCCAGATGCCGAACTCACGGAACGGTCAAACAATGGTAACCTGGCCGACCGTATCCGTGCTCTGCAGACCCACGCTTCACGTTTGCCGCAAAGCGACGATCCAAAAACACGCAACTAGACTTGGGACCCGCCTTCGCTTGACACTGCTCTGAGGCGCTCATTATATCGCGCGTCCGCAATGGCCGGGCGCTTAGCTCAGCGGGAGAGCGTTCCCTTCACACGGGAGAGGTCGTAGGTTCGATCCCTACAGCGCCCACCATTGAACCCGCAGAATTGGCGGAGTGTCTGAAAAAACTGCGGACAGCCAGGCTCCTCCTGGCCGACACACGCCCCTAAAGCCGTCAACGCAAGTCCAGACGCGACGTTTGCATGTCGATGAGCCCGCGAATCATGATGTTGAAAGCGACGACGATCCGGTCTTCAGATTCGTCGGCCGCGCCCTGCTCTACCGCGTGTGGAACATAACTCGGCCAGATCAGCATCCGGCCCTTCTCCGCCGGCATAGAAAAAACGTCAGAATTGATCTCGTTTTTCTCGAGATAAATTGGCTCAAAGTTTTTCGCGAGCTGACGCGCCGACGTGAACACCGTCTGCCCGCAATTTTTTGGCGTCTTGATGTAGACAATGCCGCTTAACAGGCAATTCGGATGAATGTGCATGTGATGGCGGCGATTTGGATTGGCGATGTTCGCCCACATATTGGTGATGTAATGCGAGTCCCGTTTTATCCTGTATGCGTCCAGGAT
The DNA here is from genome assembly GCA_049674125.1 of Pseudolabrys sp. Lineage (GTDB taxonomy): Bacteria > Pseudomonadota > Alphaproteobacteria > Rhizobiales > Xanthobacteraceae > Pseudolabrys. The sequence goes on from JBATYN010000212.1 coordinate 4,396, forward strand.
ATTTCCGGATTCCCACAGCACGACGTCTGCCAATGATTTCATCTCGGGAAGATTCTGGATGTCGTCCGGAGTCATGTAGGCAAGAATCATCCCCTCGGGAGAGCTCCTGCCCTTTCCCGACTTCTGCAACTCCCGCAGTTTTTTCTCGATGCGGTCGCACAAGCTGATGTCGGGCAGCTTCCCCGTAAACATCGGCGTCGGAAAAAGCATGAACATTTGCTTGGCAGTCAGTTCCGCCGCATTGGGTGCGCGGGGAGTATGAAGCATCGGAGTTGGAGACCCTTGTTCTGGCCGATAGTTGGGGTGCCAATACGTGGATCACTCCGCGATGTCGACCAATCCCCTGAAATGGGTATAGAAATAAAAGGACGATCCAACCTCCCCACAATTGGTGATGTCCATGCTTGCGGCTAGGTCCGCAACATGCGTTGCAACTGGAGCTTCAGTTCAATCCAAATGAAGACTGGAAGAGGCGTGCGCTTTTTTTTCGACGGCTTCTCACGCGCCGCAATCGCACTTGTGTGTGCGGGGTTCTCGGCATTTGTCCTGGCGTTGTGCATATTTGGAGCCATCCATTTCAAAAGGAAAGTCGAACAAGAGTATTACCGTCAAACGCAGAACATCGCCCAGATCCTGATGGCCGGCTTCGACGACGATGCAGCCACGGCGAATTCCATTCTCGCCCGGCTCGCAGCCGAGCTATCGGAGAGCGACGTTTCAGAAAAGAATGAAATGGAATTACATCGGCGGCTGACGGGCTATGCCTTGCAGCCCTCAATGATTGGCCCGGGCATTCTTGACCGCGATGGCACATTGATCGCTAGCGCCATCGTCAATCCGGCGCCCCAAATATCGCTGCGGGACAGAAACATCTTTCGCTTTCATGCCGAGACGCCGAACGAAACCGAACTCTATATCAGCACACCGATGCGCGGCTCGATCACGAACGAATGGTCCATTCAATTTTCGCGAGCTTTGCGGAATAAATCCGGCGTGCTGTATGGCGTGGTGCTGCTGTCTTACCGGCTGCCTCATTTCATCAGGCTCTATGAAATGCTTAAACTCAGCGACCACGGGCTGGCGGCCTTGACCGGTAAAGACGGCGTCGTGCGCATCCGTTCCTTGAACGGCGAGATTGGGTACGGCTCGTCGGTTTCCCGAATTCCGCTCGTCTACAACCGAGTTGTCGCCGGAGAAAAAAGCGGCACCTTCAACAGCCGCAGCGGCCTTGATGACGTCACGCGGATAGGCACGTTCGTGGTTTCGCAATCTACGCCTTTTTATGTCACTGTCGCCTACGACGCCGACTATCTCAGCACCCAATACATCGGCTTTTTCTACGTTCTTGGGCTCTGCTGGTTCGTGCTCACAGCGGCAATGGTCGCAGCCGCTGCTTTCGTCCACAGGTTGGGGCAGCTCAGCCAGCAGAACCAACTCGAAATCGTCAACTCCACTCTCGCTGAACGACGAAAGATCTCCGCCGACATGCATGACAGTATCGGCGCTAGCCTCGCTGCGCTGCTTGCGTATTTCACGACCGAAAACGTCAATATAGCCGACGTGCGACGCCGGATTGGCGAGGTCCTCATGGAGCTGCGGTTTCTGGTCGACAGCATCGAGACCGATGACGGCGATATCAATCTGTTACTCAGCAACGTCCGGCATCGAATGGGAACCGGAATCGACCTGGCGGGGATTGATCTACGCTGGCAGGCCGGAGAGCTTCCGGAAATTCGGGGGCTAAAGGCGCGCGATGCGCTGGCAATCAAACTCGCCTTGATGGAGACATTGAGTAACGTCCTGCACCACTCGAAGGCCAGAACCGCCATGCTGACGGCAAACTACGACCGGAAAACGTCGACAATTTTTATTATTGTCCGAGACGACGGGTGCGGTTTCAACCCTGTGAATTTCAATCTCGGACGCGGTTTGCTGAACATGCGGAAGCGGATCGCGAGTATCTCGACCGGAGGTGCGATTGTCATCGACTCCTCGCACGGAGACGGAACAACGGTTCGAATCGAGTTGAAGGTACCGCCTTTAACCTAGCGGATGAGACTGCGGCGGCGCGCCTCATAGACCGCCTCGGTTTTGGAATGCACTTCGAGCTTGCGGTAAATACTCTTGAGGTGGGTGTGCACCGTCGCAGCGCTTATGCCGTAAATCTTCGACGTCTCGCCGTATGAAAATCCCTTTGAGATCGTTTCCAAAACTTCGCGCTCGCGCCGGGTCAATTTTGTTTCTCGGCCGGAAACCGGTTTTTCGCCGTCGGCTTTGGCCTGAAGCCTGTTCAATAGTTTTCGCGCGATCATCGGCGAGAGGGGGGAGCCGCCATCCTGCAATGCATGGATATCGTGTCTAAGTTCCTCCAACCCTGTTCCTTTCAGCAAATACCCGTCGGCGCCGGCTTCCAGCGCGGAGGTAACCGTCTTCTCATCGCCGAAAGTGGTGACGACCAACACGTTGCATTCGGGACAAAGCGCCTTCAATTTCCGGATGACGTCGATCCCCGACATATCTGGAAGGCCAATATCGACCAGCGCGATATCAAGCTCCAAGCGCGGGATTGCGGCAATCGCCGACTTCCCTTCGGCGAACTCGGCGACGACGCTGTACTGCGGGTCCGCACGCAAGAGCGAGACAATCATCCTGCGTAGGGCCGGATCGTCCTCCACGATCACAGTACGAATTGGCTTTCTGGCTTCGGCGGCGGCCACTATTCACATCCTTGCAGACTTCGAAGAATTCAGCTTAGCACGCGCGCGAGGATTGCGGACTGCCGCAATGACGGCCCGCCATTATTTTCGACGTGCCGGCGGATCGCGCATCAAATTCTTGGCTGCAAGTTCATCGAGATAGTCCTGCCAGTAGGCTGTATAATTACGACCGAGCTCGCGCAGATAGTCCCAATCGAAAATCCCCGTAGAATGCATATCGTCGAACACGAGCCGCACGGCGTAATTGCCGACCGGCAGCACCTCGAGGACGCAGACATCGCGCTTTCCAGGGACGGTCTTGCGTTCTTCGGCCGAGTGCCCTTGCACTTCGGCACTCGGGCTTTTCACGCGTAAATACTCCGCCGGCAAATCGAAGCGCTCTCCGCCACCGAAGGTGATGGTCAGCGTCTTGCGATCCTTATGCAGACGCAGTTCGGTCGGCCAGGTTTGTGGGTCGGTCATCAGTTATTGCCCTTCATCCAGCGAAGCTCCCGTGGCATGCCAAAAATTCGAAGCTGGTTTACTATCAAACGTGACGGTTGCCCCCACGCCGTTTGTATAAAGGGAATTTTAATCACGCTAGCTCACGGTCGGCTCGCAATTTACTTGTACGCGCATCAAGCCGAATGGTCGCCGACAAAACCGGCCGTCTTCAGGGCGCTTCAGGGCATCTTGGCAATGAGCTTTACTCTTCTTGCGCGTAAATATCGCGGCACAATTATTCAATCCCGCGTCAGCCCGATCTCGCGATCCGCGACCATTCTGACGTTTGCGCTAATGACGATTGGACTGGTCAGTTCAATCGCCACGAAATTCACCCTCACATCGCTTCCAAACATAATGTGGCTGGTGGTCTACGTCATCGTTCTGGACGTCCTTAGCCAGTTTGCGCCCCAAACCAGAATTGTTGAGGCGGCACGAACCCTCCTCTACGGCGTGTTGTATTTGATAATCACCATTTTGTGCGGCGTCCTCGCCGCTTACGCGATCCAACGTTTCGCGTTTCCACTTCAAGACGAATTTTTGACGCGATTAGATATGGCCATCGGCCTGAATTGGTCTGAATTCGCCCATTGGGTCGACAGGCATGCCGCGGTCCAACGGGTCCTGCATTTTGCCTACGACACCATCAAAGCTCAAATCGCTCTTCCGCTGGTCGTCCTCGCGTTCTCAAACCGGATCAGTGAGGTGCGTGTTTATCTTCTCGCCTTCGCGATCGCTTTCATCGCCACGATTGTTGTTTCAGCTCTTATGCCGGCGGCTGGTCCCATAATTTTTGTTGATCGGTCGACGTTCAACATTCTGCACTTCACCGGCGCAACGCCACTTGATCATTTGGCGCGGCTGCGGGAAGCCGGGCCATTGATCCTCAATGAAGCTCCGGGTGGAATCGCCACATTCCCCTCATTCCATGCAACGATCGCCGTCCTGACGCCGCTAATGTTGCGCGGGTATCCTCGCATTCTTATCCCTCTGCTCTTTCTGAATGCCGCGATGCTTATCGGCACTGTCACCGAGGGGGCTCATTATTTTTGCGACGTCCTCGCGGGCAGCGGCATGGCATTTTTCGCGTACATATTGGCAAAACGCATCATCAAATTAGAAGACCGGTCGTCGCGCCACGGCGCTCAACAGTCTGTCAGCGACCCGATTCCGTCTTCCTGTTGAACGTAAGCGCTGAGGGTCTGCGGCATTGCCTCCGGCCCACCAGGTCCAACGAAGTAAATCGTTATCAGGCGAGTTGGCGCTCCCTAGGGGTGAGTAATAAGCGTTTATTACCAAGGGGTTTGCCAATTTTGGTTCTGGTAAAGGTACCATTGGCGCACAATAAGTATTTTTCGCATTGGCAAACTTATTCCGTGGCGCTTGCTAGGCAA
>JBATYN010000213.1:0-4034 GCA_049674125.1 Pseudolabrys sp.
TGCCGGTGGCGTAAGCGCGTCCTTGCGCATCGACCTTCTTTTCGTATTTCGGCGCTTCAGGAGTTGCAGGCTTGAGGGTCGCCAAACCTTCCAGTGATTGCATGGTTTCGGCCACGGTTAGGCACTCCTCACGTTCTTGCGATTCATCGCTGCGACATCGAGCTTTTCCGGCTTTTGCGCCTCATGCGGATGTTCCGGACCCGGATAAACGCGCAAGTTTCCGAATTGAACGCGACCGAGCGGCCCGCGCGGCAGCATGCGTTCGACCGCCTTTTCGACAATACGCTCGGGGAAGCGGCCTTCCATGATCGCCTTCGCGGTGCGCTCTTTGATCCCGCCGATGAAGCCGGTGTGATGGTAGTAAACTTTCTTTTCGCGCTTGCGGCCCGTCAGCACTGCTTTGGCGGCATTGATGACAATCACGTTGTCGCCGTCATCGACGTGCGGTGTGTATGACGCTTTGTGCTTGCCACGCAGGCGAAGGGCCACAATCGAGGCAAGGCGACCCACAACGAGCCCGGTGGCATCGATGGTCACCCATTTCTTCTCAATGTCGGCGGCTTTGGCCGAATAGGTTTTCATGATCATTCCCTGGAGAACTTGAGCGCGCTCCAGCGCGCTGAAGGCGCCGCTTTCTAGCCGAGCCGCCCAACCGTGGTCAACGACGTTGCTGCACTATTTATACAATAATATCAATGCCATATAAAAATGGTACTTTTATACCATCGCCTAATTAGCCACCGGGATCGAATATGTTGATGTCACATGCGCGACCGGCTCGGAGACGCCGTCTGAATAGATTGCGACCTCGCCGACCGCCAGCCGCTTTCCGACCTTCAGCAGCCGGGCATCCGCAATCAGATCACCTTTGCCCGGTTTTCGAAGGAAGTTGATGGTGAGGTTCGTGGTCACGGCCAAGGGCTGCGGGCCGACGGCGGAGAAGACGGCCACATACATCGCAAAATCGGCCAGCTCCATCATCGTTGGGCCGGAAATGGTTCCGCCCGGACGAATGTAATGCTCTTGAAAGTGCCGTCGTACGCGAATGTTCGCGTATTCCACGCGTTCGATTGTCAGCCCACATCCGGGATAAAAGGCCTGCGGAAACACCTCGTGCAGCAGTTTCGCGATCTCATCGGCATTCATCGCCGCAGCCGGCATGCGTCATCCCCCTCGCCGGCCGATCCGGCGCCATCGTCTTAGACCGCGCCGGGCTCAGGTCAACGGGGGATTTTGCGCCTTGCGACAGAACTCCCACCCTTCGCCCCTGACCTTTTGAAGCCGTCGCGGAAGCCCCAACCCCAGCCTTGCATGGGCGGAGCTTCGGACTAAGTTCGGCGGATCGAGCCCGGAAACGCTTGCGATGAACGCTCCGACAGCCCCACTGACGGCCGATGGAACCGCGCTCTTGCACGAGCGCGACAAGGACATCGCTACGCTCGTGCTCAACCGACCCCAAGCCCGCAACAGCCTCTCGGAAGCAATGCTGATCGCGCTGTCGCGCGCGTTGGCTGAAATCGCGGCCGATAAAACCGTGCGCGCCGTCATCCTGGCGGCCAATGGGCCGGCTTTCTGCGCGGGTCATGACCTGAAAGAACTCTCGGGCCGCCGCAGCGATGCCGATGGCGGGCGTGCCTATTTCCGCCACATCATGACGACCTGCAGCACCATGATGCAGCAGATCGTCAATCTGCCTCAGCCGGTCGTCGCCGCTGTGCAGGGCACTGCCAGTGCCGCCGGCTGCCAGCTGGTCGCGAGCTGCGATCTTGCCGTTGCGTCCACAGCGGCGAAATTCGCCACGCCCGGAGTCGACATCGGCTTGTTCTGCTCGACCCCGATGGTGGCGTTGTCGCGCAATGTTGCACGCAAACACGCGATGGAAATGTTGCTGACCGGAGACATGGTCCCCGCGGAGCGGGCAGCTCAGATCGGATTGGTCAACCGCGTGGTGGCGGCTGGCGAAGAACGCAAGGCAGCGTTCGCACTCGCAACACAAATTGCATCGAAATCGTCGTATGTGCTCAAAATCGGCAAACATGCCTTCTATCGCCAGGCGGAAATGAGCCTGGCCGACGCCTACAATTATGCATCCGAGGTCATGACCGAAAATATGATGGCACGCGATTCCGAAGAAGGCATTTTTGCGTTTATCGATAAGCGCAAGCCGGAATGGGAAGATCACTAATGCGACTGCCGCCTGCCGCTTCGCGCCGCCCATAGTTCACCGCAACGAGGATTTTACAATGCGCACGATCTCACTCGTTGCAACATTTATGATTGCTTCGCTCACGGCTGCCGTCGCCCAGGACTTCACTGCAGAACAGCGTGCGGCCTGCAAAGGCGATTACAACAAATTCTGCAGAGGAACGGCGCCCGGCGGGGGCCGCGTGCTTGCCTGCCTGAGCAAGCAGTACGCTCAGCTTGGCGATGCCTGCAAAAAGGTCGTCGACGCGCAGAAAAGGTAACAACAGCACACTGCAAAAAGACTTCAGGGAGAGCCACCGCATCATCGGTGGCTCTCTTTTTGTGGGCTCTCAGCGTCGCAGCGTCAGTCGATCAACGACACATTTTCCTTTGTTTCGTGCTCGTCTTGCTCATTGGCAGGCCGGCCCGCGCTTGGCAGTTGCAGGACGGTCACGTATTGGCCTTCGCAAAGGTCTGTAACAAGCACGACCTTGCCATCCGGGAATTCCAGCGCATCGTGATGCGCGGCCGGCCGGTTGAGGTTTACCTGCCGAAACCGCGCGACCTTGTGAGTTGATTTCCGGGTAGGCAAGAAACGGAACGACGCATCGCATTCGACTTCTTTTTCGAACGCGAGTTCAGTTCCCGGCAGCAAACAGACAGCCACGCGAGGCTGGGATGGATCCGAAAAGCCCCGCGTTATCGCATTGGGAAATTGGGTCGAGATCAGCCTGTCCCCGACTCTTGCGGGTCGGGACGCTACGTCGTGAAGACTGTAGTCACACATCGAACGCCTCCTGTTTGTGCACAACCTAGGCGGCGCCCCTCAGCTCCCTGGATCGCAGCAAACCAGCGTGTCCAACTTATGTCGCCGGCCACCGTAATCTTGCCCAATTCAAACTCGCGCTGCCCTACCGTGAGCAACAGTGAGAGCGTATCTTTGTTCCGCAGCAGACGTTCTGGAGCGACGGTCGACACATGAACAATTCAAGCCGGGTCTTCACGCCGGCCGCGCGCCATGCGCAAGCCGAGCGCGGCTCGGCGAAGGCCTATGATCAACGCATTGCTGAAGGCTTCCCGGATCGGGTGACAGCCGAACTCGCAAAATTTATTGCAGAACAGGATACCGCTTTCCTGGCCACCGCGACCGCGGATGGCGCGCCTTATGTCCAGCACCGGGGTGGACCAAAGGGTTTTATTAAAGTCATTGACGATCAGACGCTTGGCTTTGCCGATTTTCGCGGTAACCGGCAGTACATCACGCTCGCCAACCTGTCCGAAAATGACCGCGCTTTTTTATTCCTGCTCGACCCCGCACGACGGCAGCGCATTAAGCTCTGGGGACGTGCACGCGTCGTCGAAAACGACCCGGCGCTCATCGAGCGTCTCTTCGACAAGGGCTACAAAGCCCGGCCGGAGCGCGCCATCCTCTTCACCATCGAAGCGTGGGACGTGAACTGTTCCTCCCACATCGTCACCCGTTTCACCGAGGCTGAAGTCGAGCAAGCATTTGCCGCCGTTAAAGCCAAGGTCGAAGAATTGCAGGCGGAGAATGCGCGCTTGCGTGCCGCGCTTTCCGCGCGCACCGGCGGTGACATAAAAGTGGACAGCGATCGCTAGACGCTGACGTAGGGGCCCCGACGGGCCCGGTGACCGGCCGGCTGCATCGCATAAAAATAGCGCGGCGGCTCGTAATGCTCCTCGGACGTCGCCGGGTCGAGAAAGTGAGCGCCGGCCAAATCATCGCGCACGAAGAAGGCGTTGGCTCCGCCGTAACTGCAGCCGACCACGCGGTATCCCTTTTCACGGCCGAGACGCACGAGCGCCTCCAGGCTGGCGCCGAAATAATT
>JBATYN010000214.1:0-10007 GCA_049674125.1 Pseudolabrys sp.
GATATGGACCGTCCGCCAAGTTATGAGACCGCGCCGGTATATTCACCTCCGGTCGAGGAGCGCACCGCCCCCTCGCCCGCAGAATATTCCGCAACGACGGCTAGCGCACCGGAGCCGTCACGTCGCCGCTCAACCATCCGCGAACCGGCCCCGTTCGGCGGCGAAAATGTGCAGGTTCCACCTTCCGCTGCATCTCCGTCTGCGCCGGTCGTTTCCAGCTCGGGACCTGAAGAGCCGGCGACGCCCAAACGCGGCTGGTGGGGCAAGCGCTTGTTAGGCGACAAGGACTAGGCGGACAATGAAATCGGCCTGGGTCGAGCACGACGCCAAGGCGGCGATCGACCATTGGGCCAAGACCGGCGTCGCAGCCGATCTGGCGCTGCGTGTTTACACGACGCGCTTGCTCGGAGGCGACCCCCGGCTGGTTCTGCACGGCGGCGGCAATACGTCGGTCAAAACGCACATCAAGGATTTGCTCGGCGAGGACGCTGAGGTTCTTTGTGTCAAAGGCTCCGGCTGGGACATGGGCAGCATCGAGCCCACCGGAATGCCGGCTGTGCGGCTTACAGCATTACGCAGGCTGCGCGCACGCACGTCTATGCCCGATGAAGAGATGGTGCGCATCCAGCGCGCGAGCCTGATTGATCCGCAGGCGCCTAACCCGTCCGTCGAAACGCTTCTGCACGCGTTCGTCCCGCACAAATTTGTCGATCACACCCACGCCACCGCAGTGTTGAGCCTGATCGATCAGGCGGACAGCGAAACCCTGTGCGCGGAAACCTACGGACGCCGGCTTGGCTTCGTGCCTTACATCATGCCGGGCTTCGCGTTGGCAAAAAAAGCCGCCGAGGTGTTCGAAAATAATCCCGACGTCGAGGGCCTGATCCTTGACAAGCACGGCATTTTCACTTTCGGAAACGACGCGCGCGAAGCATACGAGCGTATGATCGAATTCGTAACGCTCGCGGAAGATCGCCTGCACAAAAAGGGTAATGCGAAGTTTGCAAGCGCGAAGGTCCCTGGCCGGCTCGCGTCGGCTGCCGAGGTGGCGCCCGTTATCCGTGGCGCCTGCGCGCTGCGCGATGCCTATGGTGAAGGCGCGCACAAGCGCCTCATTCTGCATTTCCGCAGCAGCGATACGATTCTCAACTATGTGTCCGGTAAGGACATCACGCGCTACGCCCGCGCCGGCCTGATCACGCCGGATCACGTAATCCGCACCAAACCGTGGCCGCTGATCGTGACCGCCCCGGAGGCTGGCAAACTCGACGCCTTCAAAAATGCAGTCCAGCAGGCGGCGGATAAATTCATGGACGATTACGCCGCTTATTTTGCACGGCAAAAGGCGCGCGCCAACGGTGCGGCGATGCACGACCCCCTGCCGCGTGTCGTGCTGGTGCCGGGCCTTGGCCTGTTCGGCCTTGGCGCAAGCGCCAAAGAGGCGCGCGCGGCGGCCGACGTCGCCGAAGCTGCAGTCGAAGGCATCAGCGGCGCAGAAGCGATTGGTACGTTCAAATCGATTTCCGAAAGCGACATGTTTGATGTCGAGTATTGGCCACTGGAACTGGCCAAACTCGGCCAACGCAAGCCGTTGCCGCTCGCCGGACAAGTCGCGGTGATCACGGGCGCCGGTGGCGCTATCGGCGCAGCCACGGCCAAAGCCTTTGCGCAAGCCGGCGCGGAAGTTGCGCTGCTTGATATCGATGCCGATGCCGCGGCGAAAAGCGCCAAGGCGATCGGTAGCGCAGCGCTTGCAGTTGCCTGCGACGTGACCGACGCGGCATCGGTCGACAACGCTTTCGATCAGGTGGTTGCGGCATTTGGCGGCGTCGATATCGCCGTATCGAACGCCGGGGCAGCCTGGCAGGGCAAGATCGGCGATGTCGAGGAAGCACTGCTACGCGAGAGTTTCGAACTCAATTTTTTCGCCCATCAAAAAGTCGCGCAAGCGGCGGTCAAAGTCATGCTCAAGCAAGGCATGGGCGGCTGCCTTCTGTTCAACATCTCCAAGCAGGCGGTGAATCCGGGGCCGGATTTTGGACCTTACGGTCTGCCGAAAGCGGCAACGCTGCTGCTGGTGCGTCAATACGCACTCGACTATGGGGCGGCAGGCATCCGCGCCAATGCAGTCAATGCCGACCGAATCCGGTCGGGGCTGCTCACCCAGGATTTCATCAAGGAGCGCGCCAAGGCGCGCGGGCTAAGCGAAAAAGAATATATGAGCGGAAATTTGCTCCAGCGCGAAGTGACGGCCGAGGATGTCGCGCAGGCCTTCTTGCATCAGGCGCTCGAACTGAAGACCACCGCCAACGTCACCACTGTCGACGGCGGCAATATCGCCGCCGCGTTGCGCTGATCCCTGAAATTGCCCAGAAGCGTGCTATACCCTTCCTCGCATCGATACCGAAAAAGGAGCCGACCGGATGCTGCGAACCATGGCCATTGCTATCCTTCCTATCCTGCTGGTTGCGGCACCCGCCTCGGCCATCACGTCCCAGGAAAAAATGGAGACCTGCAAGGTCGGCGCCGAAAGCCAGCAACTTGATGCCGCCAAGCGCTCGGCCTTCATCAAGAAGTGCATGGCAAAGGGCAATTACGAGCCGCCCGCGAGAAAGAACGCCAAAACTGCGCCGAAGCCGCAGTAGCGCGCGCGGTTACGCCGCCCGCGCCACCGGCCGCTCCAGTGGCATCACCTCGAACGTTCGCAGCGCACCACGCCGCAGAACATCGATCGCAATCCGTTTGTCGATGCGATCGCCATTGAGCAGCCGGATCAAATCGTCGACGCCGGTGACGGCAACTCCGTCGGCACGCACGATGGTGTCGAGAGTCATCAGGCCGGCCGTCGAAGCCGGGCCCTGAGGCTCCAAGGCGGTGATCATCGCACCCGAGCTGTTTTCGATCTCCGCCGCGCGCGCATGGCGGCGCGGCACAGCCGTGGTCTGCGCCGAGACACCGATGTAGGCTCGGCGCACGCGGCCGTGCTGAATCAATTCGCTCAACACGAACTGCGCGGTGTTGCTGGCGACCGCGAAGCAGATTCCCTGTGCACCCATGATGACGGCGGTGTTAATGCCGATCACCTCACCGCGCGATGACGCGAGTGGGCCACCGGAATTGCCCGGGTTGAGCGCGGCGTCGGTCTGGATCACGTCTTCGATCAGGCGCCCGTTACGCGACCGCAACGACCGCCCGAGTGCCGAGATGACGCCGGCGGTCACCGTCGATTCGAAACCGAGCGGATTGCCGATCGCAACCACCAGCTGGCCCCGCTTGAGCGTCTTGGAATCCCCCAGTGTTGCGCTTGGTAGATCGCGGGCCGAGCCGGCGCGCAGCAACGCCAAATCGGTATCGGGGTCCTCGCCCAGGCGGCGAGCATCCATCACACGGCCCTCGGCGTCTTGCAGCCGCACCTCCTTGGCGCCTTCGACCACATGGCAATTGGTCAGCACCAGACCATCCGGCGCGATGACAACGCCGGAGCCTACGCCGCCGGGGCGGCCACTTTTATTCCGAACCTGAACGCGCACGACTGCGGGACCGACGGCGTCGGCCACCGAGGTCACTGCGTGAGAATAAGCGTCGAGAATTTCGGCGTCGGAAGCGGATGGCGCTGCCGCCGCGCCGAGATCCTCGACGCCGGACGACGATGCAAAATCGAGCATGGGAGTTTTCGGGGTTTCGTTTACGTGCAGTGATGTAGGGATTGGCTATCGTAAATGGAAGATGCGACGCGTATTGCTGCGTTTGTCTCAAATTGAACTGATTTCTTCAGACTTCCTCAAAAGCGACGCGGTAAATTTTCAAATAAATTGAAGGCGTTATTTCAATTCCAGGGCCGAGCGAGACCTATGCCCGCCGTCATACAGATACGCAAGCAGCGCCGCACCAAAGGCAAGCTGGCGGCGGGCGAAGGCACCCGCGCCATCATCGCAACAATCGTGGTGGTATGCGTATTGCTGACCGGCTTTTTTGTAACGGCGAACTCGTATCTTTCGTCCGACCGCTCCGAAAGTCCGAAGTCGAAAATCGCGCCGTTGACCGCTTCCGCACAGGGTGAAGCGGCGCACCGTACCGCCTCTATCGTCATGGAGACGGGCAACAAGGGGCGTTGCGAGGAGCGCCAATTCGACAATCGCACAGGCAAAATCGTGTCATCGAACACCGTTGATTGCGACGCGCGCCTCGCGCCGGAACGCGACGCAACCCCTTCGGAAAACCTCTCGGGTGAGCGGATGCGCGCTATTTACGGCGCCTTCAGGAAATAACGGATCGGCGCGTTTGGCCGTTCAATCGCTCTGCAAAATAACGTTCTTCACCATCGGATAGATCTGGTTCTGCCAGGTCTTGCCGGAAAACACGCCGTAGTGGCCGACGCCAGCCTGCATGTGGTGGCGCTTGCGGTACGGACGCAGTGACGAACAGAGGTCGTGAGCGGCCAGTGTTTGGCCGACCGCGCAGATGTCGTCTTTCTCGCCTTCCACCGTGAACAGCGCCGTGCGCCTGATCGCGCGCGGTTCGACCCTGTGGTTCTGATAGGTGAGCGCGCCCAGCGGCAGCGCGTGGTCCTGGAATACCAGCCGCACCGTCTCCAGATAGAATTCCGCGGTTAAATCCAGAACCGCGAAATATTCGTCGTAAAATGCCTTTGTCTGCGTGGCCTTGACGTTCTCTCCGTTCGCCAGATTTTCGTAAAGTTCCCGGTGCGCCTTCAAATGACGCTCGATATTCATGCTCATGAAGGCGGCAAGCTGTACGAAGCCGGGATAGACCTGCCGGCCGCCGCCGCCATACCGGTAAGGCACCCGTGCTATGAGATGGCGCTCGAACCAATCGATGGGTTTGGATTTGGCAAGCTCATTGACCTTGGTTGGATTGACGCGCGTATCGATCGGGCCCGCCATCAACGTCATTGATCGCGGCTGCGCCGGATTGTCGGCCTGCGCCATCACACTCGCCGCCACCAGCACAGCAACGCAGGGCTGACATACCGCCATGATGTGCGCGCCGGGTCCGATTGCTTCGAGAAAGCGGATCAGGTGGCCGATATAATCGTCAAAGCCGAAGCGGCCGTCCTCAGGCGAAACGTCGCGCGCGTTGTGCCAGTCAGTGATAAAGACGTCGTGTTCCGGCAGCATGGTGCGAACGGTCGCGCGCAGCAGCGTTGCAAAATGGCCGGACAGTGGCGCGACCAGCAGCACCCGCGGCTGTGCCGATACGGTGTCTTTCTTGAAATGCAGCAAGGTGCCGAAAGGTGTTGCGTCCGCAACCTCTTCGGTTACGGCAACCTCGCGATTGCCAACCACCACACTGTCGATGCCGTAAGGCGGGCGAGCGTGCGTGAGGCCAGCGCGTGCCATGAGTTCATAAGCGGCGGTCAGATTGCTCAGGACGGTCGGACGTGCGGAGCCGTTAAGCCGATCCGTTACCGACTTGGCAACCGCGCCGGCGAGCTGGCGCACCGGTGCCATGATATCGGCATGCGCCTGATACGCTTGGTAGAGCATCCAATTCCTGACGGTCCCGGCGAACCGCATGCAAAAGCTAAAACATTTTATGCTGCACTGCGAGATAAAATTTATTATAGGCCGCTGAGCACCTGTAAATTGGGGACAATCTCACTGCCTGATAATTTTGCACCACGGGAAGGTATTGAAAGAGCAACACTTTCATCTAAGCTGCCAGATGCCGGGTCATGATTGAACAAGGGACGTTTGCGCCCCATGGCCAAGGCTACCCTCACTATTGCCAGCAAAAACTACGGTTCCTGGTCGCTGCGCGGCTGGTTGCTTTGCAAATTGGCCGGGCTCGAATTCGATGAGCAGATCGTTGCCAGCGACGATCCTTCGACTCGCGCCGAGCTGCTGCTGCTCTCGCCCTCTTTCCTGGTGCCTTGCCTGACGCACAATGAAATCAAGGTATGGGACACGCTTGCGATCGGTGAGTATCTGAACGAAATCCTGCCGAAAGCCGGGCTGTTGCCGAAGGCCATCGCCGCCCGCGCACGCTGCCGTTCAATCTCTGGTGAGATGCACTCTGGCTTTTCCAATTTACGTTCGGCGCTGCCGATGAACCTGAAGGCACACCACCCAGGCTTTAAAGTCTGGGCTGGTGCGCACGCCGACATAGAACGAATCGTCAGCATCTGGCGCGAATGCCTCGCCGCTGAAAAAGGGCCCTACCTTTTTGGCACGGTACCCTGCATGGCCGACGCGATGTTTGCACCGGTCGTCACGCGCTTCCTGAGTTACGACGTGAAACTCGATAGCGATTGTGCCGCCTATTGCGCCACGGTCATGGCAATGCCGGCGATGCGTGAATGGCTGGATGCTGCGAAAGCCGAGCCGGATGAGGTCGTCGAGCTGGACGTGGAGTTTTAACGCATCCCCAAACCGCTCGTCCCCGCGGAAGCGGGGACCCAGAGCAACAAACTCCGCAGCAAGAACAACTCGTCCTGGATTCCTGCTTGCGCGGGAATGAACGGAATCTGGTTCACGTCCTCAACCAATTCCCAATTCGTTCCACAGCCTCGCGCATCTCGGCCGGCGAACCCGCATAGCAAAACCGAAGAAAGTGCCGGCCATCGACTGGATCGAAATCAATTCCCGGCGTCGCCGCTACGCCGGCTTCGTTCAACATACGCTTCGCAAAATCGAGGCTGTCGTCGGAAAAACGCGAAATGTTGGCGTAGAGATAAAATGCGCCATCCACCGGCAAAAATTTGTCGAGCCCCGCTTTTGGAAGTCCTTCGGTGAGGATCCGGCGGTTCTCTTCGTAGCCGCGTTTGACCGCTTCCATCTCCTCCCGTCCGTCGAATGCGGCCTCAGCGGCAACTTGCGCCAGCGTAGGCACCGAAATTGCGAGATTGCCCTGCAGCCGCTCGATCGGCCGCACGAATGTGTCCGGCACCACCATCCAGCCAATCCGCCAACCCGTCATGCAGAAATATTTCGAGAATGAATTGATCACCACGGCGTGGTCCGATGCATTGGCGGCCGTCTCGGCGGCGAAGGCATAGTCGAGGCCGTGATAGATTTCGTCGGAGATCACACGGATGCCTTCCGCTTCCGCAACCGCGATCAACCGCGAGAGCGTATCGGCGTCCATCATCGTGCCGGTCGGATTTGCGGGGCTCGCGATCACCACGCCCTTAAGGGGCGTCCGCTGGTGAGCGGCGATCAGCGCCTTGGCCGATAGTGCCCAACGCGTCTCGGCAGAAGTCTCGATCAGCACCGGCTCGCATCCGAGTGCCGAGAGAATGTGCCGATACGGGGGATAGCCTGGATTCGCCAAAGCCACCCGGTCGCCCGGCTCAAACAGCGATAGGAAGGCCAGAATGAATCCGCCCGACGACCCGGTCGTCACAACGATGCGTGCTGGATCGAAAACGAGATCGTAAGTGTCGGCATAGTGGCGCGCGATACGCGTACGCAGCGATGGTATGCCCAGGGTCTCGGTATAGCCGATACGCCCGTGCGCGAGTGCAGCTTGCGCGGCCTTGATTGCAGTCGCCGGTGCTTTCGCCGCCGGCTGACCTACCTCCATATGAATGATCTTGGCGCCTTGGGCCTCGCGCTGCGCAGCTGCCGCCATCACGTCCATAACGATAAATGGCGGCACATCGCTGCGTTTGGATGGTTTCAATAGCTGTTTTGCCGCCTCAAGCATCATTTTAGGCCCGTGGGGGCTTCGATATTCCGCCCCGCTGTTGCCGTATTCAGCGTCGATCTCATGACCCAGTCGTGATCGCAAGCCGCGTTGACCGCCATCAGGCGCATCACTAGTTTCACGCAAATTCGGTAGCAAAATCCGTATGTCCGTAGACGGCACACCTATCAGGACGCGGCACAGGGCGCCAGCAGCCCGGGCGATTGCGGTTCTTACTGCGGTTGCGATCGGCGCCGCCGGCGGAGGCCCAGCAATGGTACCCGCGCACGCGCAGGAAGCGGCGTTGCGTGGCATGCCGATCGTCCGCGACGCCGAAATCGAACAGCTTCTGCGCGACTACGCTCAGCCGATTCTACAAGCCGCCGGACTTGCCAAACAAAATGTCCGGGTCGTGGTGCTGGGTGATCGCTCGTTCAATGCCTTCGTGATGGACGGGCGCCACATCTTCGTCAACGCCGGCGCGCTGTTCGACGCAAAAACTCCCAACGAAATCATTGGCGTCTTCGCGCACGAAACCGGGCATCTGGCCGGTGGCCATCTCCAGCGATTGCGCGAGCAGCTTGCGACCGCACAAACCGCATCGATCATCGCGTTGCTTGCGGGCGTCGGCGCGGCTGTCGCCGGAGCAAAGAGCGGCTCGGGTGGCAATATCGGCACGGCCGCTATTCTGGCGCCGCAGGCGGCGATCATGCGCACAGTGCTCGCCTATGTCCGCACTCAGGAAGACCAGGCCGACCACGCCGGCGTGAAATTCCTCAATGCCACCGGACAGTCCCCGCGCGGCATGGTCGAATTGTTCAAGCGCTTAAGCAACGAAGTGTTGTTTAACTCGCGCTACATTGACCCCTACATGCAAACCCATCCGATGCCAGCCGAACGTGTGGCTACTCTCGAAACAATCGCCAGGGCGAGTCCCTATTGGGATCGTAAGGATCCGCCTGAGCTGCAACTGCGTCACGATCTGATGCGCGCAAAACTGGCAGGCTTCCTCGAAGGTGCGGACACCGTTGCCCACCGCTATCCGCTCGGCGACCACAGCCTGCCGGCCCGTTATGCGCGCGCCATATCAACCTATCGTCATGGTGATTTGCGACAAGCGATTGTCCAAATCGACGACTTGATTCAGACGCAGCCGAACAATCCATATTTTTATGAGCTCAAAGGCCAGGCGTTGTTGGAAGGCGGGCGCCCGGCGGAAGCCGTCGCCCCGTTGCGCCAGGCCGTGCAGCTTTCGCACAATACACCGTTGATTGAAATTCTGCTCGCGCAGGCGCTCAACGCCACCAACAATCCGAAATTCGCTGAGGAAGCGGTTGGCTTACTACGCACGGCGATCTCGCGCGAACCGGAGTCTCCGGAAGCATTTAGCCAACTTGCAATGGCGTATGGCCGCAAGGGCGATCTCGCCAATGCCGACCTCGCTTCGGCGCAAGCCGCCTTTACGCGGGGCGATGTCAAGACCGCGCGGCAACTTGCGTCGCGTGCCAAGACCCGCCTGCCTATCGGTTCCCCCGCCTGGGTGCGAGCCGACGACATCGTCAACGTCAAACCGCCGAGTTCAAACGCCGGCATCCAATAGTCACAAGGACCCAAGCCAATGACATTAATTTCGCGCTCTCTCGCTGCCGCCTTTGTGGCGATGCTGGCCATCGCCACATCGTCCGCTTCGCGCGCCGACGATTTTTCCGCAAGCCAGCGCGGCGAGGTCGAGCGCATCGTGCGCGAATATCTCGTCGCTCACCCTGAAGTCATTCAGGATGCAATGACCGAGCTCGAAAAGCGACAGAGTGCGGCCGAGTCGGAGAAGCACAAGGCTGCGGTGAAGCAATATTCCCAGGCGCTGTTCGCCTCGCCGCGTCAGGTCGTGCTCGGCAATCCGGACGGCAACGTCACGTTCGTCGAATTCTTCGACTACAATTGCGGTTACTGCAAGCGGGCCATGGATGACATGCTCACGCTGCTCAAGGACGACCCCAAGCTAAAAGTTGTCTTGAAGGAATTCCCGGTGTTGGGGCCTGGCTCGGTCGAGGCCGCGCAGGTCGCAGTTGCCGTGCGCATGCAAGACAAGACCGGCAAGAAATATCTTGAATTCCATCAAAAGCTGCTCGGCGGCCGCGGCCAGGCTGACAAGGCGCGCGCCCTCGCCGTTGCCAAAGACATCGGCCTCGACATGGGCCGCCTGGACAAAGATCTGGCCAGCGCTGAGGTAAAAGCCACCTTGCAGGAAAGCTTCAAGCTTGCCGAGGCGCTCGGGCTCAACGGCACGCCAAGCTACGTCATCGGCGACGACGTCGTGGTCGGCGCGGTCGGCCTCGACGCGCTCAAGGAAAAGGTCAACA
>JBATYN010000215.1:0-6480 GCA_049674125.1 Pseudolabrys sp.
CTCTTGCTCCATCTCCTTGTCGCGGAACGCGTGGCCGTCTTCCGAGCCGTGGTCCGGCAGCGTGTCGTAATATTTGCAGGAGGCGAGCTTGACGGTCTTCATCGTCATCTCGGCCGAGGTGCCGCCAATGACGATAGCCAAGTGGTAGGGCGGGCAGGCGGCGGTGCCGAGCGTCAGCACTTTCTCTTTCAGGAAGGCGAGCAAGCGCTCGGGCGAAAGGATCGACGGCGTCGCCTGGAACAGAAACGCCTTGTTCGCGGAGCCGCCGCCCTTGGCGATGAACAAAAACTTGTAGGCTAAGTCGGCATCGCCTGCGCCTTCGACATAAAGCTCCACCTGCGTCGGCATGTTGGAGCGCGTATTCTTTTCCTCGAACATGGAAAGCGGCGCGAGCTGCGAATAGCGCAGATTGCGCTTGAGGTAGGCGTCGCGCGCGCCTTCGGCCAGCGCCGCTTCGTCGCCGCCGTCGGTCCAAACAAGGCGGCCCTTCTTGCCCATGATGATAGCGGTGCCGGTGTCCTGGCACATCGGCAGCACGCCGCCGGCGGAGATATTCGCGTTCTTGAGGAAGTCGTAGGCGACGAACTTGTCGTTATCGCTCGCTTCCGGGTCGTCGAGGATCTTGCGCAGCTGCTTGAGGTGCGCCGGGCGCAGCAGATGATTGATATCGGTGAACGCGGCCTCGCTCAGCGCGCGCAGCGCCTCGTGGCTGACCACCAGCATGTCCTTGCCCATCACCTTCTCGACCTTGACGCCGCCGATCTCGAGCTTGCGATACGGCGTCTTGTCGGGGCCGAGCGGAAACAGCGGCGTGTGGTGATAGGGCGGCGTCGGGGTGCTGATAGGGGCGTTCATGGGGGACTCTTATTGTTGGATTTCAGGCATATTGCCCCGAATAGGCTTGGCGCGCCTACCCAGGTTTCATTTCCACACAAGCATATCCGGCATGCCGACGCTTCTGATATCCAAAGATCGAGGCGATTCGGACTGTTCCAAAAATGTCGAAGTACGTGGAAAGACCACTCACGTTATAGATTTGGATTGGCGACATGGGCAAGATCAGAAATCCCAAGTTGTTCAGCCAAGAATTTGGCATCAATCCCAAAGCTCTTGCAAAATTGGGACTGCTTGACCCAATTCTGAACGGTGACACGCGTCTTTTCATTGATCCGGTTTTATTGCGATCGAGCAAAAACCCAATAATCACATCACTCGGACAGCAGAGTTTCGCCAAATATTTCGGCGATATCATCAAGCTCCTCGCAAATTCTAACGTTGCGGGCGATTTGACCTGGCGAAATGCCGTTCGCTTATTCAAGCTCGAGGAGTTGCCATCGCTCTGCCTGGGATTCGGCGGCGATACAACGCGCGGTCGGAGTATAGATGAGGAGACACGGGCAAAAATTATTGGCACTGCTAAAGAAATCGTTGATCTCGGTATCCAAGATCCAGAACTATTCAGCTTGGTGGGACTTTTAGAATCCGGCGTTGGTCCCGACACTATTGGCGACATGACGGCTCACGCAATTCTTCCCGCCCTCATCGAAATAACGTCAACAGCCGCGAAAGAGCTAGGACTGAAAATTAAGGACGCCTATATCGACGGGATTGAGGCCAAGCTTCCATTCAATAGATTTGCCGATAAGCCATTGCTCTTAGTTCCGACCGATATCTTGCGAGATTTGCCGGTGGCAGTTGATTGGTCGGACATTTCCGACGCCGCAGCGAAGAACACTGCCATCCGTAATCGAGTAAACGCGCTGATTGGTGATATTTGGAAGCTCAAGTCAAAAGAGCAAAAAGATCAAGTCCGCGCCGCCGCACTTGCCAGCAGAGAAGGATTCAGAGCGATTTTGGACGCGGCTTATTTGCTCACAGACGACGCTTATGACTTTGAGTCAGATCGCGATGGACACGGATTGTTTCGCGATGTGCTAACTAATTTTGCATCACGCTACCCGCTGCAACTAATTCAGCCCAAAAGTAAAACGCAAGCTGAGTTGAAGAAGGTTGTCGATCAAATCGTTGACCATTTTAAAAGCCTAATCGAAAAGAACGGCGTAAATGAACTTCTGTGGGATGGCGACAAGCCAAGAAAGGAAAAGGCTGCGCAACGCTTATTTTTTGCGGTCGCGGATGTCTATTGCAAAGCAAATAACATCGATATCACGCCAGAAGCTGACAGCGGTGGAGGCCCTGTTGATTTCAAGTTTTCGTCCGGATACGACGGGCGCATTCTTGTTGAGATCAAGCTGTCGACGGGTAAGGTCGTCCACGGTTACACGACACAACTTCGCGTATATGAGGAGGCTGAAAAATCCTTCGATTCAATTTTCCTCGTGATCGATGTGGGGAATCACGAATCAAAACTAAGATCGATTCTCGCGGAAAAAAATAAGCAAACTGCGAAAAAAATTCGCACTCCGGAAATTGTTGTTGTCGATGCAATACGAAAACCTTCGGCTAGCAGACGCTAGCCTCGACGTAATCGGCGATGCTGGTCGGCTTCGGGATTGGCTGGCCGTCTTCCTTCAAGCCTTCGATATGAAACCGGATCGCGTCGCGCATTTCGCGCTCGGTATCCTTGACCGTCGCGCCGGTCGCGACACAGCCCGGCAAATCCGGCACGTAGGCCGAATAATTACCGTTCGCCTTCTCGATCACGACTGCGTAGCGCATCCGTCTTATAGCGTTTCTAGCCTCTCCCCCGAAGCGGCTCGAAACTGATCTTCAGCCGGTGTCCTGTCGCCTTCGCGAGGCGCGCGAGCGTGCTTGTCGAAGGCTTGCTGCGACCGCTTTCGAGCCGTGCGACGGTGCTCTGAGTTGTCCGCATCCGTTTGGCCAATTGAGCCTGGCTCAAACCGACGCGAACGCGCGCCTTGGCCACGGCGAGAGCGAGCCCGAATTCCTCCTCCAGCGCGTCGTATTCCTTGCGTACCGCCGGGTCTTTCAACAGCCGCGTCTTCAGGTCCTTGAGCTTGGTCATGTGATCTCCTTGGCCCGTTGCCGGGCGAGTTCGAGTTCGCGTTGCGGCGTCTTTTGAGTCTTCTTGATGAAGACCCGCACGACAACAACTCTGCGGCCTGCCGCCGTGAGATAAATGGCACGCGAAACTCCATCTCGACCGATCATTCGGAATTCCCAAAGTTTCCCTTCAAGATGTCGGACACTACCATGCGGCAGACCCTCGAAACCGACTTGCTCGATAATCTCGGCGAACCGCAGAAATTTCGCCTGCATATCCGCCGGCAGGGCCCTGATCTCGGTATCGACGATCGAGTTGAGGGTCTGAAAGGCCCAGCGCATGGAACCCTATATAGCAAAAAAGAGATAAGCGTCAATGGCGGCGGATATGTGGCGGTTAAACCGCCTCCTCACCGCTTCTTCTTGGCACCAGCGCTTGCAATTGCGCCTGCAAGTTGGCGGGTCTTGGCTGTCTGTTTGATCGCCAAATGGAAGGCGCGGCCCCGCCCCTGCTTATTCAATATCTGTTGTCGTTCGACCAAATTGCGATCCATCAATTTTCTTAAGTGCGTCAGAATTTGACCGTCCGAAAGGCCCGTCATTTTTGCAAGTCGCGCAGCTGTGACCGGCTGCTCTTCCCCTTGCAGCATATAGATCAGCGTGAACAAACCGACCTGCTGCAAACGTGCCGCAGCGGTTTCGTCAGGAAACGTCTCGTTGACGATACGCTCGACGAACATTCTTATAAGTTCGCGGCTGCGGTTGACTTGCATATATACTAAACCTAAGGTATATTAGGATCAAGAATTCGCGTCGTTCTATCCACACTTGCTGGCGGGATCGGAGAATCCCTTTCACGGCAAAACTATCACATCGCGCTCGCACTTCGCAGCGGGCGCAGTCATCGTCGCGGGAAGCCTATTTGTCAAAACCACCAATCAAACTTGGGCGCAGCGTGAACGAACGGCGCGCGATCCGTGCCGAACTGTTGGCACTTGCCGTCCGTGCGCGTGAGGCGGGCCTGCGCGACATCACGCGCGCGCTTGATCTCGCCATGGCGATGGACCCGGGCCGCGAATGGCCTGCCGGAGTCATCCGTTTGCCAATTGCGGATGAATAGGATTATATTCCATAATACGCCAGAACGTTCACCACGAAAACCGCTTGCACACGGATGAAAGTTGTTTGTATCCGGCTGTAGGTACCGAATTTGCCGCCCACGAAACCGTCAAGCACGCTGCACACGAATATTCGCGCGATGACGTGACTACCAATACCGTCGAAACTTATTTCTCAGTGTTCAAGCGCGGAATGCGCGGCACTTATCAGCATTGCAAAGAGAAGCATTTGCACCGCTATCTCGCGGAATTTGATTTCCGCTTTAACACCCGAACTGCCCTCGGCTTTGATGACGGGGAACGTGCGACGCTCGCGATTAAGGGCATCGAAAACAAGCGCCTCACGTATCGTCAACCTCACTAAGCCGAATTTCAAATCTGCAGCTAAATGGTTCATTCGGTGGCGCAATAGGCAGCCCAAACCGAAGCCCGAATTCGTACGCTACTGGCACTCGCGAAAACCAGTCTGAACGTGCCCGCCAAGGTTGCGCCGGTCTTTTTGGGAACCTAAAATTACCTCCCGAAAGGGCTTTAAAAATCATCATTCCTTAATTATGTTCCCACTTTGGGAACGTACCCGTTCCCGGCTTGGGAACATAATGCTTGCTCCCAAGTTGGGAACAGTGTAGGGTCCCATGCAAGTACTCTCTTTTAAGGCCCTCCGGGAGTTTTGGACAAAAACCCCCAAAGCCGAAAAACCACTTCGTGCTTGGTACAAATTGGTTTCAACAGCGAGATGGAAGAAGCCAAACGAGATCAAGGCGGCTTTCGGAACCAACGTCAATTTTGTCGGAGATAATCGAGTTATCTTCGATATAGGAGGCAACAAATACAGAGTGGTCGTTCGGGTTGTCTATGACCCTTTCTACCGAGTGATGATTAAGTTTGTCGGGACTCATGAGGAGTACGACAAAATTGATCCGGAGATAGTGTGATGACGGAAGTTCGAGCTATCCGTACCAATGAGGACTATGAATGGGCGCTGAAGGAGGTCGAGCAGTACTTTGACAAAGTACCTGCGTCTGGCACTCCCGAGGCCAACCACTTCGATGTGCTCTCCACTCTTATTGCGGAATATGAAAAGCGTCAGTTTGATATTCCCGACGCTGATCCGATTGAGATATTGGAATTTGCAATTGAAAGTATGGGGAAAACTCAGGCGGAGTTGGGCCACCTCATTACGCGTTCGCGCGCAACCGAGGTCTTACAACGCAAACGACCGCTAACGCTACAAATGATGCGGATCATTAGCGAAGCTTGGCACATTCCAATTACCGCTCTGGTAGCACCATACGAGCTTCAAAAGAAATCCGAGGCGCCTATTCAACCGCGCCGCCAACTCGCGAAACAAGCAGCCTGGGGTTAGCCCTGCTTCGGCGGGGTTTTCTTTTTCCTTTTCTTCTTTCCGACTCTAAGCGGGGGTGTATTCAATCCACCGCGCAATGCCGCGTCGAAACGTTTCTTAGTTTCTTTCTCACTGAATTCCTTTTCAGCTTTTGCCATCGAGGGGCCCATGCCGGAGCCAAAGGACTATTCGAATATAATACCAGAATTAGAGCCTTTTTATATTGAAGTCGGACGTATCGCCTCCGCGTGGGCGAACATGGAGTTTCATATGGATCGGCTGCTGTGGGA
This sequence comes from Pseudolabrys sp., assembly GCA_049674125.1. Taxonomy (GTDB): domain Bacteria; phylum Pseudomonadota; class Alphaproteobacteria; order Rhizobiales; family Xanthobacteraceae; genus Pseudolabrys. Next base: position 5,718 of record JBATYN010000215.1, read on the forward strand.
CCTAGCCGAGGGCCAACATATGCTGTCGCTTGTATCACCAGCCAACTTTCAAACGCCGGCGCAAGAATGCGCGCCCTTATTGGAGTGGTTCGTCTGCGCGATGGCTCTGCAGAACTCATCAAAAAACTAAATAAGTTCGATGGTGCAACAAACGCGATGATACGAAAACGCAACCGAATAGTTCACGATCCATGGCACTACAATGCGGCTCAAAAGATCGTCGCCCAACTCAGTATTGCAATAGAAGACAAAGCATTGAGTTTCGATTTCAAACCGAAAGAGCTAAAAGACCTCAAAGCCCTTTTTGAGGATATAAAGGGACATGTGAACGATTTTCTGAATTTGGAATATGAAATTCGCGAGGTTCTGCTTGGGCCGACATCCTCACAAAAATGGCGCGAACAACTCCATGAAATGGCTGATGCATAGCGGGGATATAATATCTGTTCCCACGCCTGGCGTGATTTGAATGTCCTCAGTTGCGGGAGCTATCCCCGAATGCGCTGCCCCCGACATTTCCTATATTAGTCTCTTGTGGTTGCAAGTATATAATTAGGATTATATTCCATACTTCCGCCACACTCCTCGTCCATAGTTCGCTTGCCTTGCTCGGCTGAGGGCGTCGTCGCGAGACGTCTCGATGATGGAGCAACTTGACTGGGCCGGAATGGCGAAAGCCAAACCGGCTGGCGCGGCGCCCGCGGGCGAGGCTCGTAACCTCGCGCTCGGGAGGCCCCGGCTCGCCGTCCGTCCCCACTAAGAG
>JBATYN010000216.1:0-2056 GCA_049674125.1 Pseudolabrys sp.
CCCTCATTCGGAGTGGTGGTGAGTCCGATCGATCCACGCGATGGCAAAGAGATGGAACGCGCCATAACTTCACTTGCACGTGGCTCGAATGGTGGCCTGATCGTGATGGCAAGTGGCTCGGCAGAAGTTCATCGCAAGTTGATCATAAATTTAGCGGCCCAGCACCGACTGCCCACTATCTATCCATACCGCTTCTATGTCGCCGACGGAGGTCTGATCTCCTACGGACCGAACGTGTTGGACCAATTCCGCCTCGGGGCTGGTTATGTCGATCGTATCCTCAAGGGCGAGAAGCCGGCCGATTTGCCGGTGCAAGCGCCGACCAAACTCGAACTGGTGATAAACCTCAAGGCCGCTAAGGCGCTCGGCCTTAGCGTCCCACAGGCAATCCTTAGCCGCGCCGACGAGGTGCTCGAATAAGCCAGTCAATGTCCGCTCTTGGCACAAAGCAGACATGGGCTGGTGCGCCGCACATGTCCGCTTTCGGGGGTAGAGCGGACATCCTGCATTACGCCGACTTACTCGCCAACAAACCGATTGTAGAGCCAGCCGAAGAGTGTTCCGCCGATAACGCCATCAACCAAGGCGTAAATCGTCCCAATAATCACTGAGGCCAAGCCAGTGCCAGGGTGGTAACCGGGATAGATTGAAGCGCAGAGCTGAAGAAACGCCTGCCCAAAGCTGGGCCAAATCATGTTGGCTACGCCAACAAGAAGCAGGCAAGTGCCCCATAAAATCCCGAAAGCAACTGCCATTGCTGGTGTGTTGAGCCGCATGATGGCTCCTCTTCATGCCCGAGTGCGCAAGCTAAGCTGGATCGATCTTCTCGAATAGCCATTTCCGCTATTGACCCGAAGGACAAACAGCCTCTTCCGGCTGAAGGTCCATCTGATAAGATTTGTAAAAAAGACTATCGAACTTGAGTGGAGGATTGGGTGCACAGGCGAGATTTCGTCAGAGCCTTAACCGGCTCGACATTGCTTTGGCCGCTCGTCGTGCGTGCGCAGCAACTGGCGATGCCGGTGATTGGATTCCTTGACCCCACTTCGCTTGAGAAATACGCGCCGTTCGTCGAGGCGTTCCGCAACGGCCTTCGCGAGGTCGGCCTCATTGAGGGCCACAATCTGGCAATTGAATTTCGTTGGGCAGAGGGCCAATACGCGCGGCTGCCTGAGATGGCTGCTGAGTTGGTGCAGCACAAGGTGGCCGTCATTGTTGCAACCGGCATTACGGCGACACGCGCCGCCAAGGCAGCGACTTCGACCATCCCGATCATTTTTAATACCGGAGGAGATCCAGTCAAATTTGGTCTGGTCCGCAGCATCAGTAAGCCAGGTCAAAATGTGACCGGCGTTGCATCGTTAGGCAAAGTGCTCGTTGCGAAACAATTGGAAATCTTGCACGACCTCGTCCCCCAGGCTGACACGATTGCTTTTCTAGTAAATCAGAACAATGCCGTCGCCGATCTCGATACGAGCGACGTGCAAGCGGCTGCAAATACACTGGGAAAGAAGCTGATTATTGTCAAAGCTGGGACCAAGGATGACCTCAACAAGGCTTTTGCCGCCATTAACGGACAACATGGCAGAGCGCTCGTAGTCCAGACTGATCCATTTTTTCTGGGCCAACGGGATCAAATCGTAGCGCTCGCCGCCCAGCACGCGGTGCCGGCGATTTATTATTTGAGAGACTACCCGGCTGCAGGCGGGCTCGTAAGCTATGGCACCAGTCTTTCCGATGCTCTGCGGCTGGTCGGCAGATATGCCGGTCGCATACTCAAGGGTGAAAAGCCGGGCGATCTACCGGTTCAACAATCGGTGAAAACCGAATTTGTAATCAATCTCAAGACTGCCAGGACACTTGGGCTTACCGTACCTGTCGGCTTATTGAACGCTGCCGACGAGGTGATCGAATAAGTGCCGCGATGTCCGCTATTGGCACAAAGCGGACATCCCTAGGTGCACCGCACATGTCCGCTTTCGGGGGTAAAGCGGACATAACTTTTTGCACCGCAAATGTCTGCTTTTGACCCAAAGCGGACATCAAGTGGCGACCG
>JBATYN010000217.1:0-1785 GCA_049674125.1 Pseudolabrys sp.
ATCCAGGGATTGCTCAACAAGCGCGCGCGTGTGCGCGCGGCATCGAGAAACAGAAGTGAAGAGCGTTCAGTGATCCCGGCAAGCACTAAAATTTCATCGCGGTCAACTTCATGTTCACCAACGAGCGCAACTTCGGAAATGCGAAACCCAAGTTTGTTAGCGGCTGCGTCGCAAAGATTCTGGACGTTCTCGAAGATCTGCGGGCCATGGCCACCCTTGATTGCGCCATAGCTAGCGCTGGCGAGTAGCAGCAGAGCGGCAGCCGACGATCCGGCGCCTCGCGGAATTTTCAAGTCGACAATTGCGCCACCCCAGCGGCGCATCATCCTCAACCAACGCCACTCATATGAACCGAACGATGAACGTCGTTTCAGCTTGAGCGATTGAGCGAGGCGTCCTCGGCCGTCCATCGCAACCTGCTTTACCCGTTGTGCCCGATAAGGGCCGCAAGCTCCGCCACAGGCATGGCGTCAGTCATGCCCAGGTATCCGGCTTCACTTGAGACCATCCCCGTCCCTCAGAGGCCGCCGTCAGCGGTAGAAGCTTTCGCGCGCACGACCTCGCGGCAGCCGGGCGCGCGCCACGCCGCCAATGCCTAGTCTTCAGGCTTATTGGTAAATGATTAGTAAAATTTGAAATAATGAACGCTTGCGGGCTCAACTTTGAGCCGACCGCGGAGGCCTTGGACGCATTACCGGTCCAGAGAGGCGTCTTCGACCATCCAGCGCACCAGGTCTTCGAACGAAATACCGGCGTAGGCTGCAAGCTCGGGCACCAGCGAAGTTTCGGTCATTCCCGGTTGGGTATTGATCTCAAGGCAAAACAAGCCTTTTGCGCTTTTGAGGCTGTTGTCATACCGAAAATCGGAACGCGTGACCCCGCGGCAGCCGAGTGCACGATGTGCCGCCAGTGAGAGACGTTGAACTTCCCGGTAGACCTCAGGCGCGATTGGCGCCGGCAAAAGATGTTTGGAGCCACCGGGAGCGTATTTGGCTTCATAGTCGTAAAATTTGACGGTTGGTACGATTTCGATCACGCCAAGCACTTGATCGCCCATCACCGCACAGGTGAGCTCCTTCCCCGGGATATACGGTTCCACCAGCATGCGGTCGCCGAAGGCCCAGTCGGTGCGCGTCAATTCCTGCGGCGGATGCTTGTGATCCTCGCGCACAATGAATACGCCAACGCTGGAGCCTTCCGCTACGGGTTTGATCACGTAAGGTGGTGGCAACAAATGGCGTGTCGCAACCTCCATGCGTGTGGCGACCATTCCATCTGGCACCGGCACTTGTGCGGCCTTAAGCACGGTTTTGGCCGTGTCCTTTTGCATCGCCAGTGCGGACGCAAGCACCCCTGAGTGGCTATACGGAATGCCGAGGATTTCGAGCATGCCTTGCAACGTGCCGTCCTCGCCAGGACGACCATGCAAAACGTTAAGCGCAACGTCGGGCTTGATTGCGCGCAGCGCTGCCGCAACATCACGATTGACATCGATGCGGCTGACTTGATAGCCGGTGCGCTCGAGAGCATCGGCGCACGCCTTTCCGGAGCGCAAGGAAATCTCGCGCTCGGCCGACCATCCACCCATCAGGACCGCGACGTGCTTCATCCTTTTAGCGTTCCACGCCGACCCGTTTAATTTCCCATTCCAGCTCGACACCGGAGTGTGCCTTCACCCGCTGGCGCACAGTTTCGCCCAGCGTCTCGATGTCGGCGGCGCTGGCGCCGCCGAGATTGATCAGGAAATTGCTGTGGAGTTCCGACACCTGCGCGCCTCCAATGGTG
>JBATYN010000218.1:0-10465 GCA_049674125.1 Pseudolabrys sp.
AGCCGCATCAGCACGCGGTCGACAGCCGCTGCGTCAGCCGGCGGCGCCTGCATTTGCCGTTTCAATGCGGATTCGAGAAAATTGTCGATTTGCTCGTTCGTCATTTTTACTCGTCCTTATCGATCACACCGCCCAGCGCGCGGCGCAGGTTCTGCTTGCCGCGCACCAGCAAGGTCTCGACCGCCGACACCGACGTATCGAGGATTTCCGCCACCTGCGCATTGCTCATGCCTTCGCCGTACGTGAGCACGATCGCGCTACGCTGGCGCGCGGGAAGCTTTTCAACCGCCGTCGCGAGCATGCGCTCGCGCTCGTCGACCTCTGCTTGCTCGCCGGCGTCAGGCATGGGGTCGACGATTTCGCCGGCTGTTTCCAGGGCGACCCAGGGCGCCCGCCGTTTGCGGTCGAGGCAAAGATTGACCACCACGCGGGTGAGCCAGGTGCGGAATTGTGCCAATGGCTGCCAGCGCGGCGCATGTGTCCATACGCGCATGAAGGCCTCTTGCGCGACGTCCTCAGCCTCCGCCGCGTTGCCGAGAATACGGCGCGCAACGCCGAGCATGGCCGGCAAATGGCGGCGTGAAAGAAGCTGAAATGCCCGCTCGTCGCCACGCGCGACCTTGGCCATGAGCGCTTCGTCGCTGTCATCCATCGCAATGCGGCGGCTGCCATTGGGAACGCCCGTCCATTCTAGTCCTTGGCCTATCTGATTAACGGGCGACACGTCGGAATCCTGTGCTGGCTGTATAGTGGGGAAACCGGGGAAAAGCCGGCGCGGTTATAGGCTAAGGTATTGAATTAACGAGCTTTTGTAACCCGCCGCTGTGCGGCAAATTCAAGACCCTTCACCAACCGGTGGACCACTTTGCAGTTCAGGACCGGCACCTTAAGGCGCTCGCCTTCGCGCACGATAAAGCCGGTGAGCTCGTCGATTTCGGTGGGTGTGCCCCGGGCGATATCCAGCGCCATAGAACCTGCATGCTTGGAGAGGGGAATCTCGCCGTCGCGGATTTTATCGACGAATTCCATGGGTGGAAAAGCGAACGTGCCGCCGAGCGCCCGCACGACTGCCACGCACTCCGCTGCCATGTCGTCCACCAGCGCGCGCATCTCGGGTGCGTCATGGCGGGCGGCGTTGTCACCCATCATCAGTGCGCCAAGCGGGTTCATCACGCAATTGAACACAAACTTGGACCAAACAGCGCCCATAGGGTCGGCGACGACGTTCGTCTCCATGCCGCCTTTGTTGAGCAGCCCGGCGAGCGCCTGCACGTCTTCGATCCTGCCCCGTGCCGGACCGAGCCAGGTCCTGCCCTCAATCAGCCATTCGATGCAGCCCGGCTCGACATAGCGGCCGGCGTTCATGGTGACGCCACGGATGACAACTGCGTTCGGGACGGACAAAAGCACTTCGGCATTGCCCATGCCGTTCTGCAGCGTGACCAGCAACGGATTGCCGTCGAGCACCGGCCGCAACTGCGCGAGCGCCGCAGTCGTCATTTTCGATTTGATAAGAAATATAACGGCATCGAATGTTGCGCCCTTAAGTGCGGCCGGATCGCCCGTGGCATCGATGCGCACCGTTCGCGAATTTTTGCCGGTGATCCGCAGGCCCTGCACGCAGATGGCTTCCACATGTTCGGCGTTGGCGTCAAAAGCAGTGACCTTGGCGCCGGACGACAGCGCAGCAGCGAACAGCCCGCCGATGGCGCCGCAACCGACGATGAGGATTTGTTCGCTCATGGATTTTTGATGGCTTGTCTAACTGTCGAATTCAACGCGGCGAAGATTCGAGCTGACGCTTAAGCGCTTCGACCAACCCGGCAATCGTCCTGTCGTTCGGTGCAATCTGGGCCAGCTGTTGTGCATACTCCAATGCGGTGCCGACATTACCGGCATCACGATAGAACGTGACAAGAGCGAGCAAGGTATCGCGATTTGTCGGGTGCTTGCCAAGATTATCTTTAAGCATCGAAATTGCATCGTCGACGCGTCCCGCGGAGTGGAGCCCCACCGCATAAACATAAGCATATTGCGCTTGATCGGGCGCCAGTTCGGCGGCACGGCGAAGTTCGGCGAGCGCTTCGTCGCTTTTCTTTTGGCGCACAAGCGTCAATCCAATGGCGTAGTGCAAACTTGCATCGCGCGGTGCGTCGGCGGCAGCTGTGCGCAGCAGTGCCAATCCTTCGGCATCGCGTCCCAACCCGCGATACATGTCAGCGAGGTTTATCGCAGCTGGTGAAAATTGTGGGTCGAGCCGCCGGGCAGCTTTATACTCAGCCTCAGCTTCGGCAGTCTGGCCCCGTTGCGCCAGAAAATTGGCGAGCGTAGTGCGTGCCTCAGGCCGGTCGGCATTGAGACGCTGTGCAGCGATGAACTCATCTGCTGCCTGCGCGAAGCGCTCGCGATCCGCCGGCGGTTGGTTTGCCGTTGCGACCGGCGCCAGCAATGAGGCTGTGCGAATGCGCACGCCGCGCACCGGATCGGACAACAGCGGCGAGAGTAGCGGCCATAACCGGTCGGCGGGCGCTCCGCTGAGCATCTCGATCGCGCCAAGCCGCACCATTGGATCGGGATCGGCGAGCCCGTTCCTCGCCAGATCGATATTCGCGGCGGAAACGTAAGCGTTCAATTCCGCGAGTGCGCTGGCGCGCACAAATGCAGGCGTGTTGGCATCGGATGCGACGTCCGCGAGCAGCTTTTCGGCACCGTTCTGGCTCGTCCACGCAGCGTGGAAAGCCTTGCCATAGGCCTGAAATCCCTCACGTTTTGGCCCGAACCAGCCTTCGACCGCTGCCGCTGCCCATTGAGACGACTTGTCTCGATGGCAATCGTTGCAGGCATTTGGCGTGCCGAGTGCCTCAGACAAATCCGGCCGCGGCACGCGGAAACTGTGATCGTGGCGGCGATCCACAACCATGTAGGTGCGCGCCGGCATGTGGCAGGACGCGCATGAAAGCGCCGGGTTCACATCTGCATGGTGGCTGTGCGCGGCGGTCTCGTATTTGGCCGTAGCATGGCATTGCAAGCAAACTCCGTCGCCCGGTGCGCGCAGCGCGGCGTTGTGCGGGTCATGGCAATCGCTGCACGTGACGCCCATCGCGAACATCTTGCTCTGCTTGAACGGAGCGTAATTGTAGGTTTCCTCAACGTCGCGCATTTGCCCGTCCGCATGAAAGAGCCGTCGGTCGAGTGGTGACAGCCGGTGCGTATCGGATAACCAGTGTCCCGGCACCCAGGCCTCGGAGAAACCGCCGCGCCGCGCGTGGCAGAGTCCGCATGTTTCGACCTCTTCGCGCACCAGCGCGGGCGGCACGCTCCGCTGTGGCATGCCGGTGCGCGGGTTTTCCGGCCAGGTCACGTTCGCGCGCTCTTTGAATCTGACGACCAGCCCTTTGGTCGGGTCTTCGCGTTTGCCAAACGGCCACCAGCTCGTTTGCTTGCGCGCCCACGTCGCGTGGCTTGAACCGGCCCCATGACAGGCCTCGCAACCCACGCTGATTTCGGACCATGCGGTGGCGAACCGGTCGTTTGCGGCATCGTAGTTCTTGCGGACGTCGGTCGAATGGCACTCCGCGCACATGAAATTCCAGTTCTGGTTCAACTTGGTCCAGTGCAGCACGTCGTCGGCGCGGATGTTCTCGTTAGGATAAAGATGCAACCAGCGCTGGCCGCCTTTGTCCTTTGGTCGTGAGTCCCATGCGATCGACAGGGCCTGAATGCGCCCGTCCGGAAATTCGATCAGGTATTGCTGCGCCGGATCGATGCCGAACGTGTATTTGACCTCGAAGGTAGCGAGCTTGCCATCAGGACCATCGGTCTCGACCAGAAATTTTCCGTCCTTGCGGAAGAAACGTGACGTCACGCCGAAATAATCGAAAGTCGCACCGGAGAAGTCGCCCAGCACCGATTTTTCGGTGGCGTGGTCCATCGCGTGCTTGTGCTGTGAGGTTTGCCACAACTTGGCTTCGGTTTGGTGACAACCGGCGCAGGTATCGCTGCCGATGAAGGTCGCGCCTGCGGCGGGCTTGCCGGAATCTGCCGCAACGAGCGTCGACCATGAACTGTTGCCCGCGATCAGCCAGGCCGCCGCGGCGACCATGAACGCCGATACGATTGCAGCTGCGATCCACAAGGCGCGTCTGGGCGCGCGCGGGGGCGATCCACCGTCCGAAGGACCATCACCGGACGGCGCGTTTTGGTTTTTGGTCGGCTTGAATCTCGGCCTCGGCCTGGGGCGCGCAGTCGCCATCGATGAGCTTGCCTCCTACGCACACCGTGGCACAAAACCGAACGACCCGCGAGGCGCGGAACGTCAGCGCTCAAATGGAAAGATAACCTTCCAGTCTTTCTTCATATCCGCGACGGTCCAGTTATTCACGGCCGCGGCATCGAACGCCACGTCGAGTTTTCCAAACTCTGTATTGCGGTCATAGGCGTATTCGCGTTCGGCATCGGTGTGGTGGACGATCAAGCCAAAGCGCCGCCGCCCGCCAGCCATCGTCGTCCATTGCAGCATTTCGAGGTCGCCGTCGGAGTTGCCGAAAGCGGCGATCGGACGGCGGCCGATGAATTCGTTGATGCCAACCGGCTTGCCTTTCTTGTCGTCGACGAAATTGATTTCCGGCAGGCGAAACAATTCGGGCCTGCCCTGGCGCGTCTCAAACCTGGTCTTGATCGACGAGCCCACCACCTGCTCCGGCGGAACGCCATAAACTCGTTCCGTCCATGGTCGCATGAATTCAACGCCGCCACCGGAGACGATGAATGTCTTGAAGCCATTGGCACGCAGATAGGCGAGCAGCTCGAGCATCGGCTGGTAGGCGAGCTCGGTATATGGGCGTTTGAAGCGCGCGTCGCGCGCGGTAGCGAGCCAGTCGGTGACGATCTTCGAGAATTCATCGGCCGTCATGCCGGCGTGAGTGACCATGATCAGTTCTACCAGGCCAAGCTCGCCGGACTTCGCCAGAGTTTTCATGTCGCCGTCGAGGACTGCCTTGAAGGGCTGCTTTTTCTTCCACTCCGGGTGCAGGGGCGCCATCGCCTTCACGCGATCGAGCGCAAACGCCAGCTGGACATAGATGGGATGCTCGACCCAAAGCGTGCCGTCGTTGTCGAATGTGGCGATACGCTCCGGTACCGGCACAAAATCCGGCGACCCCTCTCGCGTCACAGCGGTGACAAAATCGAGGATCGATTATTTCGAGGCGCCGTCGTTCCAGGATGGGAGCGAGGCGGCCGCGGCTACGGTCTGCGCCTGAATGGATGCAGGAAAGAGCGCACTCGATAAAACCGGAAGCGTCGCTAGCGTTGCGACGACGGTACGACGGCTAACGTTGATTGAAGTATCCGTGTATTTCATCTTCGGCTCCCACAAGTTCGCAGGCGGGCGACCTGTTCTTACAAATCGCCCGCCTGAGTCTCAGTCCACGCCTTGGCGCACTTACTTGGCCATTGCCGCCCTGGCCGCATCGATCTTCGCCTTCACGGCATCGAGATTGAAGCTCGCGCCCTTCTGCATTGGCGGGAACTCAATTGCCGTCTGGGCTAACTTCGCTACCTCTTGCTGGATAAATACGAAGCGCCAGAATTCGAACTTGAACCACTGGAAGTATTCCTGCGACCCTTCTTTGGCGCCATCGACCGACCAACCCGTGCGCTCGAAAGGATCGAGGCGCAGGTTGATCAGGTAGGGTACGTCAGGCTTGGTCTTTTCACCCAACCAGCCTTTGGGTTGGTCGATGAATCGATATTTGTAGTCATCGATGCGCACGGCACCAAGTTCGCTTTCTCCGAAGTACCATATCTCGTGCCGGTTCGACGGACCCTTGCCAGTGATCATGTTCGTCTGGTCATAGCCGTCCAGATGCACCTTGTAGGTCGTGTCACCGATCTTTTTGCCCTGCTTAAGTTCGGCGGCAATGTTGGGATTGCCCGCCGCAGCCAGGAACGTCGGGAACCAGTCGAGCCCGGAGATAATTCCGTTTTCGACCTTGCCCGCCGGCACCTTGCCCGGCCAGCGGATTATCGCCGGCACACGGAAGCCGCCTTCCAGGACCGTGCCTTTGGCTTGTGCGAATGGCGTCTGTCCGCCGTCGGGCCAGGTAAAGACTTCCGTGCCGTTGTCGGTGGTGAACACGACGATAGTGTTGTCATCGACACCCATGTCCTTGAGCTTCTTCATCACCAGCCCAACGTCGTCGTCGAGCTGTGCCATGCCGGCTTCATGGATGGTCCAGCCGTTTGTCGAGTTACGCATCGCTTCGTATTTCGGCGACAGATGCGTCACGATGTGCATGCGGGTCGGGTTGAGCCACAGGAAGAATGGCTTGCCGTCGGCCTTGGCCTTCTCGATGAACTTCAGGGAGAGATCGCGGATTTCATCGTCAACGGTTTCCATCCGCTTGGGATAGAGCGTTCCGGCGTCCTCGATCTTCTGCTTGCCGACCTTGCCCCAACGTGGATCCACCGTCGGATCGTCCACGTTGGTTGCATAGGAGTGGATCATGTTGCGCGGGCCGACGACGTTCAACAGATCCTGCGGGTAGCCAGGATGCGCCGGGTCTTCCATCGCATCGAGGTGATATAAGTAGCCGAAGAATTCATCGAAGCCGTGTACCGTCGGCAAGAACTCGTTTTTATCGCCGAGGTGGTTCTTGCCGAACTGGCCGGTGGCGTAGCCCATTCCTTTGAGGGCTTCGGCAATCGTTACGGCTTGCGCCGGAATGCCGATGGCTGCACCGGCCTGACCAACCGTTGTCATGCCGGTACGAATGGGGAGCTCGCCGGTTATGAAATTCGCCCGTCCCGCCGTGCAGCTTGCCTCGGCATAATAGTCGGTGAACAGCATGCCTTCGGCGGCGATCTTGTCGAGGTTCGGCGTGCGGCCTGCCATCATGCCACGGTGGTAGGCGCCGATATTCCACATGCCGATGTCGTCGCCCATGATGACGACGATGTTGGGCTTTTGCTGCGCAGCTGCCGGCAAACTCATCGCTCCGGTGACCATAAGCAAAGCCAGTAGAGCGAGCTGTAATTTTCTAACGAGGCTCATGCACGATCTCCCGTTGATGTCCGAATCGACCCCTGCCAACCAAAGCGAGGTCGGCAGGCGGTATTTTGTTATGCCCGTGACGCGCTTTTTGCGCGAATTCGAAGTCTCGCAAATTCATAAGAGACGATAGGGCGCGCCATATTGATGCAAATCAATACAGGACGATGTTGGGCCAAGGTTCAATTCAAAAATCAATTACACGCAACCCAACATATTTCATAATAATTGCACGCCAAATGTGTGCCGCGGCCGCCGCACACTCCACCTGTGACGGGGCCGACATAATAGGCATTGCGATAGCCGCGATAGTATCTCGCGAAATAGGCGTCATTGATGGGGTAGCATCCGTCGAAAGGTCCGCGATGGACGCCGAGCCCGCACCCACTTGCGACGAGTGAAATGAGGCCGGCCTGCGCCCGGACCATCGGCATGGCTTGTGCAGAGACGATGCCTGCAACAACAAATGCGAAAATGAAGAAAGCGAGTTTTTTCATTTGCTCAGCCCCACGATCAATTGCCTCTCAGGAGAGCAGAACCGCCGGATAAATAGCAAAACAAATCGGCGTCAACGACGGACGTGGTGAATTTCGGCTCAGTTACGACGCCAAATTGAAGCAAAATTGCTGTCGGTGCAGCGTGCTTTGATTTGCGCTGCTTGATCACCGCGCAGTCAGGCGGATCAGCTGCGGAGCGCCACGTCGGCGAGAGCGAAACCGGCAATGCGCTTGTAGTTCTCCGACAGCGCGCGCAATTCGTCTTGCGTGATATACTTGTCGAGGTTGTCGAATGGCTGGTCGCCGACAAGTTCCTCGACCTTGATATTGATGAAATCGGGCGGCTGCTCGCGGTTGGTCCGCACAACCTTCGCAGCCGGTGTGGCGCGGGCGGCCTCATAAGCCTTGAGCGCCGTGCGCCCATCGGGGTTTTTTTGCAACAGATCGACGAGCGTGCGCGCATCGATCGCCGCTTGTGCTGCGCCATTCGAACCGCGCGGATACATCGGGTGGGCGGCGTCGCCAGCGAGCGTGACGCGCCCGAACGTCCAGCGGTCGATCGGATCTTTATCAACCATCGGGTATTCGAGAATCTGGTCGGCATCGCGGATCATCTGCGCCACATCGAGCCAATCGAAACGCCAATTTTCATAAAGCGGGAAGAAGTCAGAGAGATTACCGGGCTTGTTCCAGTCGTTCTGTTCTGTCGTGTCGCGCTTGATCTCGGCCATCCAATTGATCAGCTGATTGCCATTGGCATCGACGTCATCGACGATTGGATAGATGACGATCTTGCCGGTTAGGATCGAGCCGACCCGCATATACGTGCGCCCACCCAGGATCGGTTTGCGCCGCGTCACCCCGCGCCAGGTATTGATGCCGGAGAAGGCGATTTTGTCGTTCGGGTAAAACTGCTTGCGCAAGGCCGAATTGATTCCATCGCAGGCGATGACCACATCCGCCGTTACACTGTCGCGCGGGTTCCCGGTGCTAGTTTGCTTGAAATGAACAATAGCGCCGCTCTCATCCTGCTCGACACCGACGCATTCGCAGTCGGTCACCACCGCGTCTGGCCCAAGTCGTTTCTGCACGGCTTCGTAGAGGATGACGTGCAGCCGGCCACGATGGATGCCGACTTCCGGAAAGGGATAACCGGCGAACTTTCCGCGATCCTCCCGGTAAATCAGCTGGCCGAAACGGTTGAAGAAACAGCATTCGCGGTTCTCGATACCAGCCTTGAGCAATTCATCACCCAGGCCGAGCGCGCTAAATTCCCGCATCGCATGCGGCAACAGCGTAATGCCGACGCCAAGCGGTTTGATCTCCGGCGCGCGCTCATAGACGCGGCACGCGATGCCGCGTTCGTTGAGATTGAGAGCGAGCGACAGCCCGCAGATACCGCCGCCGACAATCGCTACATGCATCCCGTCACGCCAATTCGCGCCGCCTTATAGCGGCTTCACTTCCACTTTGCGGAACTTGATCGCTCCGGCGCCGTGTTGCAACGCGATCGGACCTTCATCGAACATGCCGTTGCGCAGCGTTGCAGTCGTCTGGCCATTGAGCACGACGGTGATGTCCCGGCCTTTGGCGGTGACCTCAATCGTGTTCCATTTCCCACCCGCCTTCGGCATTGGGTTGACTTCGACGTAACGCGTGATCGCGCCGGTGCCGTAGGTCGGGTCGGGGCGCTGATCGAAAATATTGGCCTCGTAGCAAGTCCTGTCAGTGGGCTTCTTGGGATCGAGACAGCGGAAATAGATGCCGCTGTTGGCATCGTCGCTTGACCAGAACTCGACACGCACGATGAAGTTCTTGTAGGAATTGCTGCTGACCAGATACGCGAGCTCCTTGCTCCCCAATTTGTCGGCGATCAAAACGCCATCCTCGATATGCCAATTGGATTCGCCGACCGGGCTCCATCCATCCATGCTTTTGCCGTCGAACAGCGTGACCCAGCCTGATTCCTGGCTCACGACCTTCGGCGCAATTGAAGTGGCTGCGAAACCGAGCAGAGTGAGGGCGAAAGTCATTTGGATTGCGCGTCTCGATGTCGAACTCATGGCGTTTCTTCTCCCTCATTTTCGTTTGAAGTTTTTATTCGGATTGCCCTTTCAAGAATTGGACGAAATCGCCCAAACTCTGTCAACATGACGAAATGCCGATGGAATCAACCAACATTTGGGAGGAATAAAATGGACAAGGCACTCTACGACCGTGGAATGACCATGCGCCGCAAGGTGCTGGGTGATGAATATGTCGATCGCGCCGTCGCCAATACCGACGACTTCAACCGGCAATTCCAGGAGCTGCTCACTACCTATTGCTGGGGCGCGGTGTGGGGCGACGATGCCCTCAAGCCGCGCGATCGCAGCATCCTCAATCTTGGAATGATCGCTTGCCTCGGCCGGATGCACGAATTCGAAGCGCATTTTCGTGGCGCCCTGCGCAATGGACTGACCCCGGCCGAGCTGTCCGCGATTTTACGGCAGGTCGCGGTTTATTGCGGGTTCCCCGCGGCCGTGGATTGTCACCGGGTGGCCAAGCAGGTTCTCGCAGCGGAAGGCAAAAAACCCTAAGACGCCGCGGCAAAGTCACGTTAACGAGATAGCCGTATTCTTGTCTTGAATGTGCCTTCATCCCGGGGCAATCAGGGCCCGGTTTGGCGGCTGCTTCGCCGCCGAGGGTGGATAATGATCCGATTTTCTGGTGCTTTTCTGCTGACGCTGCCAGTCGCGGCGGCCTTCTCGGCCGCGCCCGCGCTGGCGCAATATACGTTGCCGCCTCCGGGAGCTTATGAGGAGCGGCTGCCGCCCGTTATGGGTGGGTACGACGATGACGATAGCCGGATGCCGCCGCCCGGCGCGCCGCGGGCGAATCAGCGCCGCGTGCCCACCAGTCGCGTTTTGCCCTATCC
>JBATYN010000219.1:0-1805 GCA_049674125.1 Pseudolabrys sp.
GCGTCGGGTTGCCGCGGGTGAGACGCTCACCATCGCCGGCTTCGGTGTGACGCTCGCCGGCACCGCGCACGGGCTCGGGCAGCCGCGCATGGCGACACTCACCGTCACCGGGAAGCCAGGCTCACTGCAAATCCGTCTCTATGACATTGCAACGCGCAATGCGCGCATCGGCCTCGGCGGCTGCACCGGAGATTCCGGTGCGCCTGCTTTCGATGGCGATGGGCCGCTCGTCATTGGCGTCGTGAGCTGGTCCACTGCGCCCGGCGATGAAGAGGGATGCGGCGGCCTCACCGGCGTCACGCCGTTGTTGCTCTACCGCGAATGGATCGTCGACACCGCGCGCAAATTCAATTCGCCGCTTGCTCCGTAACTTGCCCAGTAATTTGCCCCGTAACCTGCCCTGTAAACGGAAAAGGCCCCGGACCGAAAGTCCGGGGCCAGATCCAGCCCTGCTTCTATCAACAGGAACGGAACGCTTTTACCAGCAACGGCGAATCGTCCTGAAGTGTCCGTTGATGTCTTCCCTTACGACGCGGCAGTGCCGCCGATAGGCATAGCCACCGTCATAGGCGTAGCTGCGATAGCCGGGGCCATAATAACCACGGTCGTAATAGCCCGGTCCGGGGCCAACGCCGACACCGACGCCGACCGGACCCGCGCCGACCCACACGCCTTGTGCGCTTGCAGGCACTGACAGTGCAACACCGGCCGCGGCCAGCAATCCGATTGCAAGTTTCCTCATGATAAGACCCTCCTCTGGAGCCTCTTTGTTTGCCACTTGGTTTGGCACTTGGAGGGAAACGCACGGTGCGCACAGCCGTTCCTGGATATTTATTGTGGCCTCGCGGGAACCGGCTGTCGCTGCGGGTGGTGAACGATCAGTGAAGTTGCGTGCCGTTTCGCCCGCGATCTAAGTAAAAACGCTGAGGGAACTTCGGCGAAATCGAGGCGTTTAATTCACGCGGCATTGCGCATTGTTTCGATTCACCGCCGTTTTCGCTCTCCATCCCCACGCATGTGGCTAACGCAAAATGAATTTGCTCATCCGCATTTGATTCAATTCACCACAGCTGTTCTGCGATCATTGAGAGCTTTTTTTAATACACACAGAATATTGTCTCACCTAATAAAACTACAGAACCACGGAGAGCGTCACATGTCCAAGATTGTAGCGTTTCTGAAGAACGAGTCGGGTGCGACCGCCATCGAATACGGCCTCATCGCGGCCGGCATTTCGGTTGTGATTATCGCGACTGTCAACGCGATCGGCACCAACCTCAACGGCAAGTTCTCGAGCATCTCAACTCAGCTGAAATAGGTTTTTTCTGTGTGGCCGGAATCAAATGGAGCCGCCGCTAATGGCGGCTTCTTTTTCCCGGCCCGCAAAGCGTGACGCACGGGCCGCAAGCCCAAGGTCGCATATCTTATTGGCGACCCGGCAGAGCAACCTCGTAGAACGGCCCGGCAGAGTTTGGTGACCAATTGAATCAATTCCATCGCACTTTTGCGATGACTACCAAAGACTTCTGTTAAGGCGACGTAGGTATCGTGTTCCCGTATCTGGCCACATGGAGTGTGTCATATGTCTAACGTTTTCAGGTTCCTGAAGGATGAGTCGGGTGCCACCGCGATCGAATACGGCCTCATTGCCGCAGGTATTTCGATCGTGATTATCGCGAGCGTCAACGCGATCGGCACCAACCTCAACTCCAAGTTCGATTCGATCTCGACGCAGCTCAAGTAAGGTTTTATCTCCTCCCTCCTCCGCCAAATTGATTGGTGACAGCCGCCGCAAATGGCGGCTT
>JBATYN010000220.1:0-9433 GCA_049674125.1 Pseudolabrys sp.
GCGATGCAAAATGACGGATCAGTCCGATCAAGATTGAAAACCCCGAAAGCTGCTGCAATCGCGGGAATACTCTTTTCTGTCTTGTTTACTACGGCGTTTTCATTGCTTCGAATTTCTGTCCCGAGCGACCCGGCTGACTCGGGAGAATGGCTTAAAACGAGTTCGATTTCAGTTGGTTTTGCGTTGAACCTTCTCCCATTCGCCGGGATCGCATTTCTTTGGTTTGTCGGCGCACTGCGCGATCGCCTCGGCGAGCTTGAAGATCGCTTTTTTTCGACGGTGTTTCTCGGAAGCAGTCTGCTTTTCTTAGCTTCGCTCTTCACCTCAGCAGCGGCCGTAGGCGCAATTATCCTCGCCTTTGGCCACGACTCCAGTAACCCAATCAACTCTACGGCATTCTACTTTGCCCGCACATTGGCCTATAACGTCGCCAATATTTATATGGTCAAAATGGCAGGCGTATTTATGATCTCCACCTCTACCGTTGTCGTTTACACCGATATTGCGCCGCGTTGGGTCGCACTCCTCGGTTTTGTCCTGGCCCTCCTCCTTCTATTCGGCAGCACATATTTCTCGTGGATATTTATCGCTTTTCCATTTTGGGTCTTCCTGATCAGTAGTTGCCTTCTCGCCGACAAGTTTCGTCGGTAGTCCGGCAAGGCGCTATTGTAACTTCTCGGCGCCCGACGCCCCTCCCAATCCCTGGGGATCGCCTATGCGGGCAAGAGCAAGGTCTTCGGGATAAATGAAATGCTTTTCAACTTCCCGGTCGAGGAGCACCAGTTCCCGCTGCAAGGCTGCCTGCCGGTGCTTCGGCAGAGTCTGAATGAGATTGTCGATCATTGCCCGCAATCGCCGGACCACTTGAATATTTTGCGCACCGCAGTAGCGTATTTCAGTGAACGCGAGATGCACAAAATCCTCCCAATTGGGCGTCCGGAAAATGACGCGCAATTGGCCCGATTTATTCAATATTTCATCGGTACGTAGATTCTTACTACCAGCCCTCCGAAGGAGCCGATGCAACTGATCAATTGCAATTACAGCAGTTGTGGGATCGTTGATCGCTGGCGACAGAGCTTTGAGGGCAATATCAATTATGATGCGGTATGCAAAGGTCGGATCCTGATGCAGCGTGCGTTCAGGACCGAGCGCAACTGTTGACTGCAGTTTTCGATCATCAAGCGACGTGGCGCCACCATATAATTTGAACAACGGCTCACCGGTTGCGATAAAATCTCCCACTTGGGGTACGAATTCGATGACACCATTTGACCGCTCCGCTGCAGCGATGAGCTCACCTACATTTACCGCAAGAATTATTTCCGATTCTTCTTGATGATGAATAACTCGGTCGGGCTCGCGTAGCGTGTGGCGCTGACCCTTAATCTGGTGCGGGCCTAAGCTTGGGTCAGGGTAGACGCTCTCGATAACCGCGAGACCCTCCCTTTGTACGAGTGTTAAGACACTGATGGGGCGCAATAGCCTCGCCGCGTAGTCAATGAGGTATAGAAACGCCGCGAAGCAAAGGACGCCAAGACACGCAGCAACAAATGCAACAAGCTCAAAGACAGTTGTTTGTATTCTGTTGATGGCGCTTATCGCGAACAGCAGTGTAAAAATGAAAAGACCGGTCGTGTATCTGACGACGTTATTGCGCAGTAAAATGGTCGCAATAATCCTGGGGGTCAGTTGCCCACTTGCAACCTGAAGGGCGACGAGGAGAGATCCAAACGTAAAAACCAATAAAGTTAGAGTCGCCGTTATTAACGCATTGAGCATCGCTTGTGCGCCAGAAACACCGATGTTCAGAAAACTCCAGCCCAACCAATCGTCCAGGGGGTGCAATACGCGGGTCGCGACAAGCTCAAGTGGTATCGCGATAAATGGAACAACCCATAGCGAGGACCTGACGTAAGCTCTCAAGCGATAGATTTGCTTCCAGTTCATGGGAGCCCCGAATGCGCTGAAATTGAGCCAATCACTGCATGCTCGACATTTCGCCGCCGCTAGTTGATTTAGATCAAGCCATTTGACGAAGGACTGTAGGATTGTACGATTGTGCAACGTGCCATCCGGTCGATGGCGCGGCTCAGCCGGTCGGGAGACTCATTATGACAAGTCATGCTGCCCTCGCAAAGAAACCCGCGGATAAGAGCCGTACCGATCAGGATCCATGGCGGGGCTTTAATCCTGGCGATTGGCGCACCGCCATCGATGTAAGGAATTTCATCGTCCGGAATGTCACACCTTACACTGGCGACGAGAGTTTTCTGGCTTCCTCAACGCCGCGAACCAAAGCGGTCTGGGCCAAACTACAGTCCTACTTTAAGGACGAGCAGAAAAAGGGTGTTCTCGCAGTCGACGCGAAGACGCCTTCAACTCTATTGGCGCACAAGGCCGGTTATATCGACCGCGACAATGAAATAATTGTCGGTCTGCAGACCGACCAGCCATTCAAGCGCGCAATATTCCCATATGGCGGTTTACGCATGGTCGAGGCGGGTCTGAAGGCCGCGGGGTTTGATGCCGATCCGCAAGTGCATGAGGCGTTCACCAAATATCGAAAGTCGCATAATGACGGCGTGTTCGACGCCTATACGCCGGAAATCATGCGGTGCCGAAAGTCGGGAATCATCACAGGGCTTCCCGATGCTTATGGGCGCGGGCGCATCATCGGTGACTATCGCCGGGTTGCGCTCTACGGCGTGGATCGGCTGCTCGAGGCCAAGGCTTCTGAGCGGGCGCAAATCGATGATATGTGGCCGACCGACGAAGTGATCCGTACGCGAGAGGAAATGGCTGAGCAAATGCGCGCGCTCAAGGATCTCGTGTCGATGGCAGAACTCTACGGTTGCGACATTACGCGCCCGGCGACGAACGCTCGGGAAGCCGTGCAGTGGACTTATCTCGCCTACTTGGGCGCCATCAAGGAAGCAAATGGCGCGGCGATGTCGATCGGCCGCATCTCCTCGTTTCTCGATATATATATCGAGCGTGACCTCGAGGAGGGCACGCTGGACGAAACGGGCGCCCAAGAACTCTGGGACCAGCTCGTGCAAAAGCTGCGCATAGTCCGCTTCCTCCGTACCCCCGATTACGACGCGCTGTTTAGCGGCGACCCCTACTGGGCCACCGAATGCGTCGGTGGGATGGACCTGGACGGACGACCGCTTGTGACCAAGAGCAGCTATCGCATGCTGCATACCCTCAAAACTCTTGGCCCCGCGCCCGAACCGAATATCACGGTGCTCTGGTCCAAAAATATGCCAGACACTTTCAAGCGATACTGCATCAAGACCAGCCGGGACACGTCGTCTTTGCAATACGAAAACGACGACTTGATGCGCCCGCACTGGGGGGACGACTACGGTATCGCATGCTGCGTGTCGGCGATGCGGCTCGGCAAGCAAATGCAGTTCTTCGGAGCTCGCGTAAATCTTGCAAAAGCGCTGCTCTATGCCATCAATGGCGGCCGCGACGAGAACTCAGGTGACCAGATCGCGCCAGCGACGTCGGCTGTGACCGGCGAATTCCTCGACTATGACGAGGTGATGGCGAAGTTCGACATAACAATGGATTGGCTCGCGCGCACTTACGTGCACGCGATGAACTGCATCCACTACATGCACGACAAGTACTTCTACGAGCGCCTCGAGATGGCGCTGCATGACCGCGATATCTTGCGGACCATGGCATTCGGAATTGCCGGCCTCTCGGTGGTCGCCGACAGTCTAGCTGCCATCAAGTACGGGAAAATCCGTGTGATCCGCGACGAGCGCGGTCTCGCCGTCGACTACAAGAATGAAAGCAAGACCGCTGTCCCGCAATTCGGTAACAATGATGATCGTGTTGATACGATAGCATCCAATCTCGTCACGCGGTTCATGGAAAAAATCCGTAAGCACCCGACTTACCGGAATGCAACGCACACGCAGAGCGTGCTGACAATCACATCGAATGTGGTTTACGGAAAGGCAACCGGAAATACCCCGGATGGCCGTCGCAAAGGCGAACCGTTTGGTCCAGGAGCCAACCCGATGCACGGCCGTGACAGTCACGGTTGGCTCGCATCCTGCCTCTCGGTGGCAAAACTCCCTTACAAGGATTCGCAAGACGGTATCAGCTATACCGTTTCGGTCGCGCCGCAAAAAGCGCATTTGTCGGAGAAAGAACTCCTGGACGGAGCTACCAAAGCCTTCGATGTCTATTTCGGTCAAGGCGGATTCCACATGAATCTAAACGTGATCGACAAGGACACGCTCGAGGATGCGATGAAGAATCCGGACAAGTATCCACAACTCACGATTCGTGTGTCCGGCTATGCCGTCAACTTCATACGCCTGACGCGCGAGCAGCAGCTGGACGTAATCAACCGCACCTTCCACGGCCACATCTAAGGGAGGACGCGTGATGTCGCAGCTTGGCACCTTGGAGGCCGGCAGTCGGCATGACCTGCATGTCGGGGTGTCACCCGACGCCCCCGATGAAGAGAAACTTGCCAAAGAAGCGGACGGTGCCTTCGGTTACGCCCATTCCTACGAAACATCCTCTCGCTACGACGGGCCGGGCGTACGAGTCGTCCTTTTCGTTTCAGGCTGTTTGCTGCGTTGTACCTATTGCCACAATCCGGACACGTGGCATCTCAAGGACGGCACCTACGTTTCGGCGCAGCACGTACTTGATCGCCTCGCGAGCTTTGCGCCTGCGCTCCGCGCGCTCGATGGCGGTCTCACGATTTCGGGCGGCGAACCCATGGTTCAACTCGCTTTTACGAGGCGGATTCTCGCCGGCGCCAAGAAATTGGGTCTGCACACAGCGATCGAAACTTCAGGCTATCTGGGCGACCGTGTCGACGAGAATTTTCTTTCCGCTCTCGACCTGGTCCTACTCGACATCAAGAGTTCTAACCCCGACACCTATCGCTCGGTAACGGGTCGCGAACTGGCCCCTACCCTAAGGTTCGCCGAGCGCCTCGCTTCAATCGGGAAGCCCGTGTGGGTTCGTTTCACGCTCGTGCCGGGTTTCACGGACGATCCTGCGAACGTCGAGGGGATCGCGAAATTTGTCGCACCAATGAAGAACGTCGAGTGGGTCGAGGTGCAGCCATTTCACCAACTTGGCGCATTCAAATGGAAGGCGATGAACCTGGAATACAAAAACGCGAATACCCCGACGGCGACGCCCGACCTTGTTGCTCGCGTTATCGAACAGTTTCAAGCGGCAGGATGCCGTGTCCATTGATTCCTGCAACTTGATTCAGGCCGGAGGTCTTACAACATGTTAGATCTTGCCCGCGAAATAATCGGATCGCAGCCGATTCTCGCCGCATTTCTTGCAATCGGCGTTGGCTATCTAGTCGGACAGATCAATATCGGCGGCTTCTCCCTCGGTGTTGGTGCAGTTCTATTTGTCGGCCTTGCCATCGGCGCTTTTGCGCCGAAGGCGCAGATTGTCGGACCGATCAGCCTTACCGGCCTGATCATGTTTCTGTACGGAATAGGCATTCTTTACGGTCGGCAGTTCTTTGAAGGCATGGCCGGCGCGGCAGGACGCAAATACAACTTTTTGGCGTTGATCGGGGTCGTCGCCGGTCTCTTTGTCGCTCTCGGGCTTGGCCAAGCGTTCGGAATCAAGATCGGGCATACGCTAGGCATTTACGCGGGGTCAATGACGAGCACCGCTACCCTGCAGGCGGCACTTGACGTCATGAAGAACAAAGAACCATCTATCGGGTATTCGATCGCATATCCCTTCGGCGTCATCGGCCCGATCCTGTGCATTTATTTCATGACGCAGCGGGTGAAGCCGAAATTTCCCGCCAAAACCCAGCGATTTCACATGGGTGAGATAACGTTGGGCGACAATTGCGCAGGGCTCACGATCACAGACATCAGTAAAGATCTGCCCCTCGGTGTCCAAGTAACGATGATCCGCAAGGGTCATAGCAATCTCGTTCCATCCGAAGATGTCGTTCTTAACCCCGGTGACGGCCTTCTGATTACCGCCGAACAACAGGACGCAATCGCGCAGGCTGCTGCCAAACTAGGACGGCTTGAACCTGGGCGGATCGTCAAGGATCGCTCCGCGCTCGACTACATTCGTGTCTTCGTCGGAAAGGCTAATATGGTGGGCATTCCGCTCGCGCAATTATCCCTACCCACCGGCTACCCGGTGCATCTCTTGCATGTACGGCGCTACGATATGGATATCGTGCCAGCGCCCGACCTGATGCTGGAGTTTGGCGACAGGGTCGGTGTGCTGACTCCGCCCGATCGAAAAGAAGAAATCCGCCGACATTTCGGCGATACCGTCAAGGCGGCGGCCGAGTTTAGCTACGTCTCACTTGGGATTGGAATGGTCCTCGGCATCCTGCTTGGCTTAGTTCCAATTCCAATACCAGGCGTGGGTGTCGTTACTCTCGGCATTGGTGGCGGACCGCTGATCGTGGCGCTCATTCTCGGTAAGCTGCGTCGGACCGGTCCTATGCTCTGGGTCATGCCGTTGCCGGCGAATATTGTGCTTCGGAACTTCGGTCTGGCGATATTCCTGGCTGCCGTCGGCATCAATGCGGGCCAACCGTTCGTACGGACGGTTTCTGAAACCGGAATGACCCTGTTGTTTATCGGCGTCGCGGTCCTGCTAACAACCGTGCTTATTGTGCTGTTGGTGGGACACTATGTGATGAAGATTCCCTTCGACGACTTGCTCGGCGTTGCTTCGGGCGCGACAGGAAATCCCGCGATTTTGGTCTATTCGACTAAGATGGCGCCGACTGAACGGCCTGACATTGGATACGCGATGATCTTTCCATCGATGACAATCGTAAAGGTTATTGCCGTGCAGATTATCGGTATCCTCGCGGCCGCCGGTGCGGCCGGCTGACGTTACCCATGAGAAAAAGATCATCTCGCAATGAGGTTACAACACCTCAGTCGGTTACTTTCGATGCAATCATGCCGGCAACTATGGCCCTGCGCGCCGAAGAGAGCGGCGCAAAGAGGGCTTCCACCGATCCGATAACGCTGCTCGTACTCGGCGTCTTGGCGGGAGCGTTCATCTCTTTCGGTGCTATTTTCGCAACGACAGTCGGCGCCGGGGCAGCTGGGCTGCCGTACGGCGTTGTGCGACTTCTTATGGGGCTGGTTTTTTCAGTCGGACTTATACTGGTCATCGTTGGAGGAGCAGAACTTTTCACTGGCAACAATATCATCGTCATGGCCTGGGCAAGCGGCAAGGTGAAAACGCGCGCGCTCTTACTCAACTGGGTGCTTACATTTACCGGCAATTTTGTCGGCGCGTTCGTGACCGCAGGGCTGATGTTCTACACCACGCAATTCACATTTGGCGACGGGGCGGTCGGGTTGGTGGCACTGAGCGTGGCAAACGCGAAAACAGCATTGACTTTCGTTCCTGCGCTGACACTTGGCATCATGTGTAATACGCTTGTGTGCTTGGCGGTATGGATGTGCTTCAGCGCGAGGACGATCGTCGATAAGGTTCTCGCGATAGTCCCACCGATTGCAGCATTCGTTGCAGCTGGATTCGAGCACAGCATTGCGAACATCTACTTCATCCCAATGGGCCTGTTTATCAAAGCCGGAGCACCGGACTCATTCTGGAGAGCCATTGGCAAGGCACCAGCAGATTTTCCCGAACTGACCTGGAGCAATTTTCTCGTCGGCAATCTGGTCCCCGTTACGATAGGCAATATCATTGGCGGGTCGATTATGGTCACGGCAGTCTATTGGTTTGTTTACTTGCGGAATAAGAAATCGTAAGTAGCAATCCACAACTTCATCCCCGAACATTGTCAGTTCCGCACGTTCCCGCTTTGGGTCAAAGCTGACCGAAGAATAAGAACGCACAATGATCCGTATCGGCATTATTGGGCTCGGCTGGTGGGGCAAGCAGATCGTGACCTGCCTCGCAGAAAGCTCGCGATTTAGGGTTATTGCTGGTTGCGATATCGACACCAGGATGGCGGCGCCGTTTGCGGCCGCCCATAAATTTGATCTCGTGGATGACTACAAAGATCTTATCAACCGTCGCGATATCGATGCCGTTGCAGTTGTGACGCCTCACCTGCTTCACGAGGACATGGCGGTGGCTGCGTTTGGCGCCGGAAAACAGGTATTTTGCGAAAAACCGCTCGCTCTCACCACCGCGAGCGCCGAACGCATACTTGCTGCCTGCGCGAAAGCAGGCGGCGTGCTCGGCATTGGCCATGAACGGCGCTATGAACCCGCAATGGAGGAAATGCGCCGGCTGTTCGACAGCGGCAAACTCGGGCGTGTGCTGCACATGGACGCCAACGTGAGCCACAATAATTTCCGCAAGATGGATCCGTCGAACTGGCGGCGTGATCCCAAGCACGCACCGGCAGGAGCCTGGACCGCCCTTGGCATCCATCTCGGCGATATGTTCGTATCGTTCGCGAGCAATCCCGTGCGGGTTACTGCACGGACCGCCTCGCAAATATTTCCTGCGCCATCAGAAGATTTCGTAAGCGCCGAAATCGATTTCAAGAACGGCGCTCGCGGGCGTATTACATGTCTGTCAACGCCACCGTTTTATGGCCGTTTCACTTTGATGTGCGACCAAGGCTGGGTGGAGGTGCAGGAAGGCGGTAATGTCGATAAGGGAATTCCATCAAGTTTTGTCTATTGCGGCCCGGGTGGCAGCCGCCAGACGCGAAGCTATGAGCACACGAATACCGTGCAGATGAACTTCGAAGCCTGGGCCGATGCCGTCGAGGGTCGGGCGCCCTATCGGTTCACCGCTGAGCAATTGCTCGCGAATATCCATATTCTCGACGCCGTTACTCGCTCGGCGGCCGCAGGTGGAACGCCTGTCAAGTTCTGACATTAAGACCTAGAGCGCTTCTCGAAGTTTATCGCCGTTTGGGTTACACCCACATCATATGCAAACCGAAAAAGAACATGTCGCCCTGTCGTCAATCGCAGCGTCGGCCGGATTGACTATCGCGAAGGCTCTGGTGGGCTTTAGCACCGGATCGTTGGCGATCCTTTCCGAAGCCGGCCACTCACTGATCGACCTCGGCGCCACGATCATGACCTATATCGCCGTGCGCATTTCCGGAAAGCCGGCCGATAAAGAGCATCACTACGGTCACGACAAAGTAGAAGCGGTCTCGGCACTCGCCGAAACGGCGTTGCTGTTCCTGTTGTCGGGGATAATTATTTGGGAGGCAATCAAGCGCCTCATGGACCATGAGGGTCACATCGTCGAAGCATCCATTTGGGCATTTGGCGTGGTTATATTGTCGATTATCGTCGATTTCTTCCGGGCGCGTGCCCTATCGCATACAGCACAAAAAACCTCGAGCCATGCCCTCGAGGCCGACGCGCTGCATTTTTCATCCGATCTGTGGTCGTCGCTGGCCGTGCTGATCGGCCTGGTCGGTGTGCAC
>JBATYN010000221.1:0-10418 GCA_049674125.1 Pseudolabrys sp.
GCCATATACTGTGCCCTAGTTTTTCCCATCCGCTGAGAAGCAGGCGCGAGTCTGACCAATCCGCCGCCTGCCGTGGCGCCATTTCAAGTCGCGCAATCAATTCGTCGCGATTGTCAATTCGCAGGTCCGCGGTGATGAGCGATCCGCTCGCACCTCGGTGCGGCTGTCGATCATTTCTATCTTCCGGAGTCATCCGCATGAGTGCGTGGACGAAGCCTACGTTCTCACGTGTGACGATATCGGAGCGATCGGGCCCAAACTGATCGAGCGCATTCGCCGACCGTTCGAGTTCATTTCGCTGCACGGAGCGACCATCGAAACGTATCAAACCGGCGATACCACTCATAAATTATACCTTAAAGATCAGCTCGCTCCTCCGAAGGCAGCGAGATGCGTGTATCGCGTGCTTTCGGCGCCCCCGACGATTTTAGTGTGACCGACCTCAACCCAAGCATGCGCAGTGAGCAAACCGTTCTCGCGTGCGACTCCCAGACAAAGCTGGCTCGTCAGGCCGCAACGGCGCAGCATCGCATGGGCAGCCAAAGCCTGCGGCAGGCAAAAGGCATTCATCCAAGATCGTGTGGCGACACTCTCAACCGCCCAAGCTATCCTTGGTATTTCATCGATAGCGAAGCGGTTAATATGGCGCGGCGGTTTGTTGGCCCAAGAGATAATCCATGAAAAGGGGACAAAGCGCACCGCAACGCGCGCAAGAATGAGTGCTATCGCTGCTTCTCTGAGATATGTGCGCCGGAGTGTTGCGGCTTTCATGGCGGCAGATTCTCGGTAACGAGCGTTGCGAGCCTTTGCTCCACCAGGTTCTGGAGGAACGGAGTCACGTCGCGGACCAGCGTCTCCGCATCGATGTTATGCTGCTTGGAAAGGCAGTAAAAAATTCGGCTAACCGAGCACGGTTCAGTGAGCATGCCCCAGATTTCGGTCGCCACCGTATTGAAGTCGAAATAGGCACCCGCGCTCGCGCTCAAAACAACGATACGTCCGTCGACGCTTGCTGCCGTCAACTCTTTATTCTGAACGAGAACACTGTCGATTGTTACGCTCAAAGCCTTTGAGCTCCATTGCTGCGCGGATTGTGGCCGCCGGGCAATGTAACGGATGGCGCATTCTTGGCCCACTATGCGTAAACTGAGAGCGAGATCGCGACAAGGCTACCGGTGGGCCAAGAGCGTCAGTCCGACTGTCCTTAATATCCGCAATGCCAATCTATTTCGCATTGCGGGCGGAAAGTGGAAGCGCCATCTCAAAAGAAAATCCTAGTTTGCTTGTGGGCGATGTTGGTGGCTGCGGTTCGTCAAAAACCGGATTTTTTTTGTTGTTTGCAGCCGATTTGGTTTCAGCGCCGATCAGCACCTTCGTTACAACCGGAGGCTCCCAAGCGGATTGCGCTTCGGCAGCATTCTTGTCGGCTTTGATTGGCGCCATCGCTGCCTCCCAACGATTAAGCCCTTACGCTTTCTATGGGATCAGGATGGCGATGGCAAGATTGGTGTCCGCCGATGGCCTTGGGCGATGACGGGCGATCGAATAGGCACGATCAAAGACGCGTCTCCCACGCCAGTGGAAGTACGAGAATACGGACATTGCGCAACGTTGGGGCCGCTTGGCATCGACTAACCTGCATGATACGCTTTTTTCGTCTTCAGGGGGTTTGAGCCGAAAAACAAGCACTTATCGACTACGTAGCGATCGGCCCAAAGAGTAGAAAGGATCCGCCATGGCACATAAGCCGACTTCCGAGAGTGCAGAAATAGGAGAGGCCATCGCGGGCGATACGCCAGCCGCCGAGAACCGCGACGTAGTCGCGTCCAAGTTGGTCGACCGTTTTGCTTTATGGTCCGGCGTCGCAGGGCTGATCCCTGTGCCGATCGTTGACGCCGTCGCAGTGGGCGGACTTCAAATTCAGATGTTGCGTCGGATTTCGCAAATTTATGACGTGGCTTTCTCGGATAATCGGGGCAAGGCGGTTATCGCGAGCTTGGCAGGCTCAATGATCCCAACGACGAGCGGCATTGGTGCGGCCAGCCTGCTCAAGGCGGTGCCTGTTCTTGGAACGATTGCGTCGGGGTTTGTTATGCCGGTGCTTTCTGCCGGTGCCACTTACGCTATTGGCAAAGCTTTCATCCAGCACTTCGCGTCAGGTGGGACTTTGCTTGACTTTAACCCACCCGACTATCGTGAGTTTATTAGACACCAGAGAGAGATGTGGGACTCAAGGTCTAAAGGCGCCAGCCGAAGCGCTAGGTCTTCACAATCCGGCAATGACGCAACGGGGGCGGCAGCGACCAGCTCCTAAGTCGTGCGTTCGCACGTCCGGCATTGGGAGTTGTTCTACCCCTGCAGCGCTAAAGCTGTCGACGGGCGGGGCCGAGCTGAATGCTCGAAGCGATTGTCTACATAATATTCTGTGTCCTCACGGGGCTTTGCGGCATCGACCGTCGTATGGGCTTTTTCGGTACTTTCCTTCTCGCCCTCGTCACCACGCCGTTTGTGATGCTGCCAATCTTGTTGCTCACCAGCCCGTCGCGCCGTGCTGGATGGCACCGCCGGGACTGATGGATTTTGTTCTGTCGCATCTGGCGAGCACCTCCGTCGCTGAGCCGGCGGTGCTGGCTTGTAAACGTGTAAACGGAAAGACATCAAGCTTATGTCCTTCCTAGACCTTGTTCGCCGCGAAATGCACGGCTCGCTGCCGAAGCTGTTGTTCATGTCCGCCTTGGGCGGCATTAGCACGGCGGCGATCCTTGCTGCCATCAACGCGGGACTGCAGGGGCATTCCCCTCTATGGGCTGCGACGCTTTTTCTGGTAGCGCTCTTTTTGTTTGTCAAAACGCAGTACTACGTCACTATCAGTACCACTGCTGAAATCGAAGCGATCATCCACAAAATTCGCTTACGCCTTATGGATCAAATAAGGCGCGCAGAATTATTGGCGCTTGAGAAGATCGGACGCTCGCGCATCGTGGCCGCGATCACAAGCGACACGGCGATTCTAACACAAGCGAGCAATATGCTGTGCTTCTCGGTCCAGGGCGCAGTGCTTATCTTTTTTGTGGCAATCTATGTGGCATTCTTGTCACTCGCGGCAATCGCCACAACGATCGTTGTTGTGGGCATCGCGGCGTCAATATTTCACTTCAAAAATCGTCGCCTGGTTGCAGAAAAGCAAAGGTCTGCGGAATGGGAAGGTCGACTGTTTGATCGCCTGACAGACTTCCTGGACGGGTTTAAGGAGGTCAGGCTCAACAGTGCCCGGAGTGCTGACCTATTTGACGACTCGCTCAATGTGTCGAGAGCAGCAGCGAACATCAAAATTCAAAGTCAGGCGGAAACATTTAAACTGATCGTCACCTCGCAGATTTCGATGTACGTGCTACTTGGCGCCGTCGTCTTTGTCGCCCCGCAATTTAGTGATTCTCTGGGTGGACCTGCCCTGACCAAAACCACGACCGCACTCATGTTCATCGTTGGAGCATGCTTCGGTTTGGTGCAATCGATACCGGTCTTGCTCAATGCAAACGCGGCAGCCGATCGAATTGAGACGTTGGAAGCGGCGTTGCGCGCAACGGGTTCCTCGCCGGACGAGGAGGACCTCGTTGCACCGGATCATTTCGACAAAATTGAAATGAACGGAATTGTCTTTCGTTACACTGACAGATTTTCTGAAACCGCATTTAAAATCGGCCCGATCGATTTCAGTTTGAAACCCGGTGAACTTGTGTTCATCACGGGCGGCAACGGATCGGGAAAGTCGACGTTTTTGCGGGTGCTCGCCGGGCTCTACCCTCCCGATTCCGGCGAAATCATCCTTGATGGAGAGCAGGTCACCGCTGATACCCGAAATCAGTATCGCGCCCTGATGTCGGCGATATTCTTCGACTACCACCTGTTCCAGCGGCTTTATGGAATACATGACTTAGAGCCGGGCGAAGTTGACCGCCTGCTCAAGCAATTCCGTCTATCCGATAAGACCGGCCTGACCGGAGGCGAGTTTCGTACGCTCGACCTTTCGGGAGGGCAGCGTCGACGCCTTGCACTCATCGTCAGCCTGCTCGAAAAGCGTCCAATTCTGCTTTTGGATGAGTGGACGGCTGAACAGGACCCCGAATTTCGGCGCAAGTTCTATGATGAGCTCTTGCCGGATCTAATGCGAGCTCGTGCGACCGTTGTGGTGATTACACACGATGATCGATATCTCGACGAACTGGACTTGCCGGCACGCAAGATTCGTATGGATGAAGGCCGGATTGTGGAAGAAATATCAATGAAGAAAAGTTGAAGGCGCGTCGGACGGAGATGGTTTAATGGCACGGTATTCAGAGACTCTCGATGGCATGCCTCCTGCGCAACCAGGTCGTGCGTGGAGACGGTTTATTGGACGCCATTTGCCAAGCTTCTCCGTCGCATTGCTCGTCGCTATGTTGGCTACAACCATACTCTTCCCCTATGTGATAATTACGGTTCCAAGCGGGATGGTTGGTGTCCTATGGAAGCGATTCAACAGTTACGATCTTTATTGCTGGTGCTTTGTTGGTCGCGGAACGATTGTCGATCCACGCGAGCTAAGGGACGAGGGCCTGCACGTCATATGGCCGTGGGATAAGCTGTATCTCTACAACCTTCGTCTTCAATCAAACAACCAAACATATAACGCCATCACCAAAGACGGCGTGAGCGTAAGCGCCCAAATCAACATACGTTTTCAATTGCTACATAACTATGTAGCGGTACTTCATAAATTCATCGGCCCAGATTATTTAGTGTCGGTTGTGGATCCGGAAATCGGTAGTCGTGCACGCGAGGTAATTGCGCAGTACACCGCGCAAGAGGTTTATACCTCGCGCGAGGCGATTCAGGACAAGATTCGAAACGAAGCGCAGAAAAGCCTGGGGACTCACCTCAATAGTCTGGTTCAGCCTGAGGCGATGGAGCA
Organism: Pseudolabrys sp.; assembly: GCA_049674125.1. Taxonomy (GTDB): domain Bacteria; phylum Pseudomonadota; class Alphaproteobacteria; order Rhizobiales; family Xanthobacteraceae; genus Pseudolabrys. The sequence goes on from JBATYN010000221.1 coordinate 4,952, forward strand.
GCCAGACCCGAAACACTATAATGACTTTCTTCAAAACTCGATCCAACTCCTCGATACGCTGGTTCTAAGCATCGAGTTGCCGCCTGCGATTGTTGCCGCGATTAACCGCCAGACACAGCAGTACTATGAAATTCAGGAATATAAGTATCGTGTCGAGCGGGAAGCACAGGAATCGATAAGAAAGCAAATCGAGGCCAATGGCATCGCGGCATTTCAGCGAACTGTAAGCCAAGGAATTTCTGACTCTTACCTACGCTGGCGCGGGATCGAGGCCACGCTTGCACTTGCGCAATCATCGAACGCTAAAATAGTAATCATTGGTGGCGGAAAGGACGGGCTGCCGATAATTCTCGGCAACGTTGATACGCCAGGTGGCGCAGGGCTGAATTCAAAAGCTGAAGAACAGGCGCCGGCCCTCGATAAGCCGTTTTTATTTTCACCCACGCCCAACGGCGGAGCCTCGCCGCCGGTGGTGCCATTCATTGGAACTGACAAAACAACGCCAGGGCCCCGATCCTCGAACACTCCAGACACAACAATCGTGAGCGCGCCGACCGGCCGGGAAAAAGGGCCGACATCGGACACTTCCGGTGCTGCTACCCGTTCGGAAGCGGCTGGATCACATCTGACACTCAATCTTTCGCAGCTAAGAGCCATGCTTCCCAAAATCCCCGAATGGTTGCGCCCAAGCATATCGGGTACGAGCTCTGGAGAAGGAACACCCAATCAATAGCGGCTACGCACCGCCGTCCGTCTTCCAAATTGCATTCCGGCGAACAAACCGGCAATCATAGAGACGATCCGTAGAATTTTACGTCTGAGGATTGCGGAGGACCGTAAGTGCGAAAGACGGCGGAATCCACACGTCCGAGGCAAGCCCGGACCAGGTTGTCCCGTCTGCTCACGGCTCGCTACAGCCGTGTATTGATCATTGGCGTGATGTTGGGGGGAGCCGTTGGCTACCTGATCGGCTTGAACGTCGCCGCCTTCGACATTTCAGCCGCCAAAGAGCTGGTTCAGCAAGTTCGGACCGACAACCAGAAGCTTAAAATTGAGGTTATAGATCAAAACGCGAGGCAAGTAGCTCTGCAGACCAAACTTACGGGCGTGGAGACCACGTTAAAAGCAATTGTGCCCACCAACGACACTTACGTCATTATGCCAAACCAATCATTGATCGTCGCAGATGGACGATTGACATTGGGGCTGATTGGTTCGCCATCCAACGAAAGCGTCAATATCAATATCAATGGGCTGCGGCAGTCGGCGGCACCGGGTGACATTATCAATGTGGCCGTCGACCCGCCCACGACCTGCCAGGTGCGAGTGCAATCCTTCGATATGTTCAAGGCAGTCCTGTCGGTAATGTGCGGCGCAGCACGCAGCCAATAGATGTTCAAAGCAAATACCGCAGAGCAGGCCGGGGCTTGAACTCGCGGCAAGCGAGTAAAAATATGAATATTCAGGCCAAACCACGATCAATTCGAGAATGGCCACCAAGAATCCGCTAGCATCGGCCGCAGGTGATTCGCCATACGCAGAATAGCGGAAAGGCAGGTCGAAAATGCGACAGATAATCACAGTTGCAACAATGAAAGGCGGAAGCGGCAAGAGCACAATCGCAAGCTGCCTTGCCGTGCATTGGCATCTACAAGGCCGAACACCGACCATCATCGATGCCGATCCGCAACGATCAATTGCGCGGCTGGCTTCGCGTGAGCGTGCGCTCGGCGGAGTGCCAGTGGTGGAAGACGCAGAGGTGGACGTGTGGAAGACCGCGCTGAGTCTGGCTGCCACACGCCGTCCAATCATCATCGATACGCCCGGTTTTCGATCCAAGGCGACTTTGGCGTGCATCGCGGCCTCGGACTTTCTCCTGGTGCCGGTTAAGGCATCGCCGTTGGATATCGATCGGATGTTGGATACGCTCAACTCGCTGATCAATAGTGCGGCGGGTCAGCGCCCGACTTTCCGATGCGTGCTCACTCAGACGACGCGGGATTCAATTATCGCCAAGCACGTACGCGCCGAATTGATTGAAGCCGGTTTTCCGGTGCTTAAAAGTGAGATGACAAATCGTGTTGCGTATCCGGAAGCAGCGCTTTGGGGTGCTACGCCCAGCCTCATCGATAAAAAGGGCGTTGCTGCGGCTGAGATCGCTGCAATCGCCAGCGAGGTCGATGACATTGTCGGCATCAAGCGAGCAGCTTGACGATGAATAAGAAAAAATTGCCTAAAGCAATCCAACCTAACGTCGCAAAAGCTGGCGCTGCGAGGACACCTTCCGAAACTTTCAAGTCGACGCAACAAAAGTCCCAAGCACGGAAGGTAGAACCGCAATTGCAAGCGGCGGAATGGGATGCGACTCGACTTTCTCAAGATGACCGACGTGCGACGGCGACAAAATTGGTTGAACGCTTTTCGCTGTGGTCTGGGGCCGCGGGACTTTTTCCCGTGCCCGTCATCGACCTTGCGGCCGTTGGCGCTGTCCAGATTCAAATGCTCCGCCGGATTTCACAGATCTATGGCGTTCCATTTTCTAAAAATCGCGGCAAAGCGCTCATAGCCAGCCTTGCAGGAACAATGATCCCTGCAAGCACAGGATTGGGAATGGCGAGTACTCTAAAAGTCGTGCCAATAGCTGGAACCGCGATTGGTGCCTTAACAACTCCGGCTCTATCCGTCGGCGCGACGTACGTGATCGGGATGGCCTTCGTTCAACATTTTGCTTCCGGGGGCACCTTGCTCGATTTCGAGCCGCCGAACTACCGCGAATTCATCAAAGCTGGGCCCGCGTCAAAGCACCCAAACTGATTGTGTGAGCTGGGTCAGGATTCAGAATAATGCGATGACGGTACCGCGCCGCAAGCAGCGGCATTTCGATTTCATCTTTTGCCGCCGGTCTTGGCGGCTTTATCTGCGTCCCACCACCACACCGTCGGGAATGCAGATATGCCGTACTTCGGCAAAGGATCAGGACGACTAAAACGATTCCAGCGTGCGGTGCGCAACTTGCCATAGCCCCATTGTGGCACGACATATTGGTTCCACAGCAGTATGCGATCGAGAGCTCTGGCGGCGGCGACAAGGTCTTCCTGGGTCTTAGCAAAAACGATTTTTTCAATTATTGCGTCAACTGCCGGGTTTTTGATGCCGATCACGTTGTCTGATCCAGACTGGTCGGCCGCCAAGGAGCCCCAATATCCCCTCTGTTCATTGCCGGGCAAAAGTGATTCACCCCAAGCGAAGGTGATGATGTCAAAATCCCAGTTGCGCAATCGGTTCTCGTAGTGCGCCTCGTCTACCGTGCGCACGGAGACCGCGATACCGAGACGTTCCAGCGCCGGCTTGTAAAACAGGAACACGCGTTCAAAGAGGGGCGCGTTGGTCAGCAGTTCCACCTCAAAAGGTTCGCCGGTTTTTTCGTTTACAACTTGCTGGTTGCGCACTTCATAGCCGGCCTCTTTTAATAGCCGAAGGGATTCACGCAAATTGGCACGCGTCGCGTTTTGGCTGCCTCCGACCGGATTTGAATAGGGTGTTGTAAACACCTCTGGCGGGACTTTATCGCGCACAGTTTCCAACAATTGGAGCTCCCGGCCGGTCGCCAGCCCGGTGGCGGCGAGTTCGGTGCCCTCGAAATAACTAGCGATGCGCTTGTATTGACCGAAGAATATCTTTTTGTTCATTTCCTCGAAGTCGAATGCATAGTTAAACGCCAAGCGAACGCGGGGATCCTTGAATTTGTTTCGGCGAATGTTGAAGGCAAATGCCTGCATGATGCCGACATTGCTAATCGGGAACTCCTCGAGAATGACGCGTTTTTCGTTGACCGCGGCGAAGTCATAAGCCGTAGCCCAACTCTTGGCGCTGTTTTCGGTGCGCCAGTCGACCAGATCGCCCTTGAATGCTTCGATCGCGACTGTTGCGTCGCGAAAATACTCGAATCGCAGTTCGTCAAAATTGTCTCGGCCGACGCTGACATTTAGATCACGGCCCCAGTAATCCTTGACGCGTTCATAGACGACATTGTGAGCCGGTGAAAATTCCTTGATACGATAAGGTCCGCTGCTCAGTGGCAATTCAAGCGTCGTCTCACCAATCCTGCGTTTCTTGCCATCGGCGTCGGTGCCCGTCCACCACTGCTCAGGCAGTATCGTGAGCTGGCCGATGCTCAAAGGCAGTTCGCGGTGACCTGTCCCTTCAAATGTGAATGTGATTTCACGATCGCCGGTCTTTTCTACCTTGGTGATGTGACGATAGCCCGCCGCAGATTGCGGGCTCAAATCCTTGAACGCATTAAATGAGAAAATCACATCATTTGGTGTAACGGGCGTGCCATCATGCCATTTTGCCGAAGCTCTTAGTCGATATGTGACGGAGGAATAATCGTCGGGAAAGCTCAGAGCTTCAGCAAGAAGGCCATACGCGCTCGAAACCTCGTCGAGTGCTGGTACCAATAGCGTGTCGAATATGAGATCAATGCCAGAGACAAGAGTGCCTTTGACTCCGGCAGTTACGGGATTGAAATTGTCAAAAGTACCGAGCACGATTTGAGACGCTGCGCCGCCTTTGGGCGCGTTCGGGTTAACGTACTCAAAGCGCTTAAAGTCGGCAGGGTATTTCAGGTCACCGAATTTTGACGCGCCATACCGCCACGCGAGGGGCGCACTTTGCGCTTCTGCCTGGCTTATCCCATCGATCAAGCTCAGTGGGCGCCCGGCAAGGACGAGTAGCGTCGTTGTGAGCAAGGATCGGCGATTCATGTCGAACTCCAATAACTGGTACAGCCGCCAACGATGATCCCTGTCGATCCTTTGTGATTTCAGTTGCGACAACAGCGCGCAGGCTCGTCCAGCGACGAGTGAGATTAAACAGGTCGCGAAGGATTATGCATCGCAGCCCAACATGGCCCGCGATGGAGCAGGCAAGCAACGAGGCGCCGAAAGGTTTCGGCGCCTCGTTTAAGCCGTTTTGATCCCGCGACTTAGAGATATTTCAAAAAGCAGGATCGGCCCCATGGACCCATCAGCCCGGGCAAACGGACAGGCCGCTGCAGCCTCCGAGTGTGAAGTTCTGCTTTTCCGAGCCTGCCGCAACCTCCAGTGCTTCGTCGGAAACGTCGAAAGCGAGGATTTCTTCTTCGGTCTGCTCAAGTCCCATTGTGACGTTTTTCATGGCATTATCCTTTTGGTTAGCCAGCGGCGCCGCAGTAAGAGTATAAAAAATAGGCCCCCTCTCAGCGCCATGGACCATGATCCAATGCGGTCCCCGCAAAGTCAATTGGGATAAGCCCACGTTCGCAAGGACTTATGACGGCCAGATCGCTGATTTACTTGGATAATCGCGTCGATTTTTGTCGATGCTCCACCCTGGATGCTCGTTACACTGGTCGGCTGCTATTTCTCTACTCGACGTCAAGCAGCCGACATCGAAGGGGCCGGAAATAGAATGAATATGGGCCGGG